>JAUSJG010000005.1 GCA_030647555.1 bacterium
TGCCAATTTTGACGATGACCCTTCCGACCCTGACGATATTATCCTTGTTACCATTCGTAATCCAAAAGTAGGGAAGTATGTGCTTAAAGTAATCGGTAATACAACCGGTGATTATTATGTTGATTCAACTTATGTTAATGACAATGGTGTGTTTGATGATAGTAACGAGGGAACGATCAATGTTAGTGAGTCTAAAATTATTGAAGAAGTTGTCTCGGAAACAGCAGGATTTAATCCAAGCCAGAAATTAAGTGAAGTGGTTGCCGATCTACAGAAAATACTCGTAACCCTTATTGAAGAGAAAGATAAAAACCAACAAGGACTTAATAAGGAGCAGTATAAGAAATTAATGGAACCGTTGGAGAAGTTGCAACATCTAGCGCGTGATTATGAAGCTATCCCTAACACAGAAAAGAAGCATGAAACAACGAATCTCCTGAAGAAAATTGAAGAACAACGTCATAAATTCGCGAGTGAGATTGATAAGCTGGTATTAAAAGAAAAAATCAATCAGGAGACGGCGAGTGTTCTGTTGGTTTTGAGACAGCGGTTGCTTGACGCGGTGTTGCGATAGGAAGAGTTTCTTTAGGGATTCTCCTGCGAAAGGAAAATCCCTAATAACACCGATCAGGGTCCGGCCCTGGCTTCGGCCCCCACTTCACTCACCCTTCACCAAGGCTACGGAGTGACACAGTAAAGTTACGAGGGGCAGGCAGTGACGGACCCTAGACGTTGGCGACGCGACTGAAAAACGCGGGGTTGCGGTGACGGCGTTTGTTTGGGTATAATACGGGCATAGATTGTTAATTGGAGATTTCAATGGCACGAGTATTTACAAAAGGCGGTTGGGTTGGGGCGATAGTTCCAATCCTGGTGGTTGGCGCGATTTTCGGATATTTTTTGATGCCCGATAAGGTAAAGCAGGAAATTGGAAAAGGAGTCGGCAACGGGCCGGTTGCCGATTTATCGTTGCAACTTAATAATTTGCCGGCCAACACCGGTGATCATTATGAAATATGGCTCAGAAACTTTGAGGGTGGTGAACAGCCCTTAGGATATTTTAAGGTAATGGATGGCGGTTCCTTGGTGACACTAACCGGCGATCCGTTTACATCATTGTCACTTTTGGATGTCCCGCGTTCAGGCGCGACATTGCTGGTCACGGTTGAGTCGGGTGAAGCACCTGTGGCAAAACGAAGTGAGCGTATTATTTTGCAGGGAAATTTTAAAGAAACCAGCGTTGAATTAAAAACAGTGTTGCCGGTAATTAAAGGTGATCAAGTGGCCTTGTTGGCCAACCCAACCCTCTTGAAGAGTAAGGGTGTGGCCGGGCTTTGGTTTACGAAGGATGCAAACGGTGTTGCGTCAGGGTTGAATTTGGCAAAACTGCCGGAAGGTTGGAAATACGGTGCGTTTGTGGTGACTGATAAAAATGGAAAATTTTTCTTGGGAATGTTTGGGGATGCCAATAAGGCGGATGAAAAATCGTATTTCGGCGGGAAAAAGACTGGTTGGTCTGTGCCAGGCGAGGATTTTGTGGCAAATGTGCCAAAGGGCGTGAAATTTCCGTTGGAATTGAACGATGGAAAAACACAGGTAATTATTAGCGTGGAACCGGAATATCGGGAATTTTCGGGGAATGATGTAAAACCGTTTATGCCAATTTTGCAGACGCGCATTCCATATAACCAAGTTTCGGGGAAGACTTTTGGGCTGGAAACAGTAAAGAGCGATACTTTTCCGGCTGGTACAGGTTCGGTAACGGCGAAATAGACCATAGTGCCCACTTCCGATGTGGTGCTTCAGCACTTCATCGGAAGTGGTATAGGTTAGTAGCGTAGTAACGACGTTACGCGAACCTAAACCACATCGCAGGAGGTGCTGAAGCACCACCTCCGATGTGGCCACTACGGCTATTTCTTTAACCTGTGAGGGGTTACATCGCGTCGCCTTCTTGAAGGTGAGGTTTTCCTGTATAATACAGAGGACACAAACAATGATTTCCGATGAACAGTTAAAGCAATTACTTATCGCAAATGCCTTTATCGACGCCCCTACGTTTGAGGCGGCTGTTGAACAGGCAAAACGTTCCCATCGACCGTTACAAGAGTATGTTGTCGATCAAGGTTTTGTTGATGATCTTAAATTAGGCGTTTTGATCGCCGATTCCTACGGCATGCCGTTTGTGAATTTGCGGGAGAAAATTCTTGATAATAATATCGTTCGAAAAATTCCCGAGACGCTTGCTCGTCATAAACGGTTAGTTTTATATGACCTGCGTGACGGCAAGGCGTTTTTGGCAACGGCTGAACCGCAAGATCCGGAAACAATTAACGCTATTTCGCGGAGTATCGAAACACCAATTGAAGTTTCGCTAACAACCGATCGGGCAATCAGTGAAGCCTTGCGTTATTATCAGCGCGGTTTGAACGAAGAATTTGAAGAAATGTTGCGCAGGGATGTTAAGGAGGCCGGCAAGAAAGCTGATAATTCCACAATGGAAGAAGTGCCGATTATTCGTATTGTCGATACGATTATTAAGTATGCCTATCAAACAGTGACATCCGATATTCACTTCGAGCCGTTTGATAAAGAAGTGGCGGTGCGTTTTCGGGTTGATGGCGTGCTACAGGATGTAGTGCCGATTGCCAAAGAAATTTATAAATTAATTGTCGCGCGCGTAAAGGTTTTGGCTCGCTTGAGAACAGATGAACATTTTGCCGCCCAGGACGGAAAAATTCGGATTGATGTCGGTGAAGAAGAATTGGATGTTCGCGTTAGCGTATTACCAACTGTTTATGGAGAAAAAATTGTAATGCGGTTGCTTTCCAAGAAGGGTAGTCGTTACACACTGGAAGATCTTGGTTTTGGAAAAGAAGATTATAAAAAGATGCGTGAAGCCATTATGCGACCACACGGGATGATTTTATCGACTGGTCCAACAGGGTCCGGAAAAACCACAACTCTTTACGCGATTCTCAAAACGCTAAATACGCGGGAAGTAAATATTACAACGATTGAAGATCCTGTGGAATATTTGATGGATGGAGTTAATCAGGTGCAAATTAACGCGCAAACAAATCTGACATTTGCGGATGGTCTTCGTTCGATTTTACGGCAAGATCCGGACATTGTGATGGTGGGTGAAATTCGTGATGCTGAAACAGCAGCTATCGCGGTTAATGCCGCTTTGACCGGCCATTTGGTGTTATCTACTTTGCACACTAATGACGCGCCGACAACACTGCCACGTCTCTTAGATATGGGCGTTGAACCTTTTTTGGTTGCCAGTTCCATAAACGTTGCGGTTGGTCAGCGTCTTGTGCGGAGAATTTGTCAGCAATGCGTTATGAGTGTTCCTTTTCCGGAGAATCAGCGCGAAATTATGAGTAAAATGTTGCCGATGAATAGTATCGTTCAGGCGGATATAAAAAAACGGTCACGTGTTTTTCAGGGTAAAGGTTGCCCCGTCTGTAACGGTTCCGGATTCAAAGGACGCGTCGGAGTATATGAGATTTTAGTAATGGATGAAGATATCAAGCGGTTGGTTACGGAAAAAGCATCCGGGGAAGAAATTAAGAAAGTGGCGCGCGCCAAAGGTATGACAACCATGCTGGAAGATGGTGCGGCTAAGGTTTTTCAAGGGGTGACAACTTTTGATGAGGTTATGCGCGTGGCGCAAGACTAGAAATGACTTATATCATGTTTATGAAAATATTTAAGTTAAACATAGTTGTAAAAAAAAATAGCAGGTTTGGATTGGCAAATTTTCAATTTTCAATTTTCCAGCCGTCGCTACCCACTTCGCTCACCCTCCGCACAAAGCTACGGATTGATGTGGTAAAGCTTCGAGGGTCAGGAAAGCTATGGCCGGCCGGCAATTTTGCAATTAATGTTTTAATGTTCAAATTTTCAAAGCGTAACGACGCGTCGTTGTTTGATAATTTTAACATTGATAATTTTTTGAAAATTGAAAATTGGGAATTGAAAATTAATAGCTTGATAAGCAATTTGTTTTTTAATCTGCATAAGCAGCATGAAGTTGCTTATGTTGCATGTTAATTTACTGACATGATCTTCGAATACACAGCGACAGATGCCAAAGGGAAAACTCTTCACGGGACAGTGGAGGCATATAGTATGCGTGAAGCCGTTCAGAGTTTGCGGACCGATGGTCTGTTGATTACTAGCGTTAAGCCAACAAGTGGAAAGCTTTCGTTTTTGGCGCGGATTTCGGGATTAATGAATAGAGTTAGCGCGTTGGACAGGGTAATGCTCACGCGTCATTTGGCTTTGTTGTTGCGATCGGGTGTTACGGTTGATCGATCATTGGATATTATTTCTCGTCAGACTACATCTAAATATCTAAAAAAGGTGATGCAAGAGGTTTTGACTTCGGTGCGTAAGGGTGAATCATTGGCCACATCGTTTGGCAAGTATCCGGCTGTTTTTACAAAGCGCTATGTGGCGATGGTGCAGTGGGGAGAGGCGGGTGGCGCTTTGGCGGAGAGTTTGGATCAATTGGCTACACAACTTGAACACGATAGAAATTTACTTTCGAAAGTTAAAGGAGCGCTTACGTATCCCGCATTAATTTTTTGCGTTATGATTGTTGTCGGTGTTTTAATGTCTGTAATGGTCTTGCCACAAATGACAACCATTGTTGAATCGTTTGATATGGAATTGCCTTTGCCGACAAAAATATTCTTGGCAGTTTCAAAATTTGTTACCAGTTATATTCTCATTGTGGTGCCGGTTGCGCTAGTTCTTGGTGTTTTACTGACATTATTTTTGAGAAGTAAGCCAATTCGACCATACCTTCATTATTTTATGTTGATCGTGCCGGTTTTTGGAAAAATTGTGAAAATGGTCAATTTGGCTCGTATGAATCGGGCAATGAGCTCACTTGTTCATTCCGGTATTCCAATTATTGACGCACTCGCCATTACTTCGGATGTTTTGGGAAATATTCGTTACAAAAAGGCAATTAAACAGGCAATTGCCGGTGTTAAGCGTGGTGAACAATTTAGTAAAATTATTCGGCCTTTTCATAAACTTTTTCCACCAATGGAGGTGGATATGATCGAAGTGGGCGAAGAATCAGGGAAACTCGGTGACGTGTTATTGTATCTGGCAAAATTCTATGAAGGCGAAGTAAATAAAGCGACAAAAAATATGGCTCAACTGATTGAACCGATTATGTTGGTAACCGTTGGTATTGTTGTTGGCGGTATTGTATTTGCTGTCTTGATGCCAATTTATCAAATGTCGCAGTCAATTATTTGATTACCAACCCTAATTTTATGAAATTATTTTCCCGAAAAAAGAAAGAAGGGCCGGTGGCTGTCATAAGACCGAAAGAGTCTATTTATTATTTTCCAATCAAGCATGCTTTTGGTTTAGATTTTTCTGATGCGTCCTTAAAGGCGGTTGAGATTATTCATAAAAACGGAAAGTTTTTAATTCAATCACATAGTTTTATTGATTTGCCTCCAAATGTTATCTATCGAGGTGAAGTTAAAAATCCGGAGTTGCTAAAAAAAACGATTCTGGAACTTCTGGCAAAAGCACGTCCTCAGCCGATTTCCTCAAAATTTGTGATTTCTTCGTTTCCCGAAGCGTCGGTGTATTTAAGGCCATTTGAATTTCCAGCGGCACTTTCAGAAAAACAAGTAATCTCTACTCTCCCTTTTGAGGCTGAGAGTGAAATGCCAATTAAAATTTCGGAGATGTATACCGATATTCGATTTCATCGATCACGAGAAAATGGTCACCATGTTGTCTTTACTGCCGCGCCACAGGTGATGGTTGATAATTACATCAGCATACTCACGGCAATTAATTTAAAGCCGATTGTGTTTGAATTGGATTCGCTTGCTTTAATTAGGAGCTTAATGCAACCAAGTGATGATCCTATTATTATTCTCGATGTCGGTGCTTGGTCTTCAACCATAACAATTATCGAGCGGGAGACGGTACATGGTTACGTGAGTGTGCCCATTGGTGGTTCCCATATTACCCAGATAATTGCGGAAAATTTCAAAATTCCATTTGCTGAGGCAGAAAAACAAAAAATAGTGAATGGTGTTTTTGCTTCAATGGGAGAAAATAAGAATATTATGGAAAATAAATTACGGCTTTTTATTTCTGAAATTGCTAAGGCAGCAAAGTTTCATGAACAACACACCGGTCGTCCAGTCAAGCAATTAATCGTTTCCGGTGGGACGGCATTGGCCGATGATTTTATTGTTTACTTGCGGAATAATACCGGCTATGTGATTACACCGGGTGATCCTTTGGTAAATAAAAACTTGTCATATTCTGATGCGTATAGTGTCGCCGATAAGGAGGATTTTGCCGGACGTAAAGAATCATTTGCCAGCACCGTGGGATTGGCTATTCGTGGTTCAAAAAATAAGATTGTCAGTTCAGGGTTAAACCTTTTGCCACAGAACATGCGTATAAAATATGAATATTGGTCATTCCAATTATTTTTCTCGATCTGCGCTTTATTCATTGCATTAATTATTTTCTTAATTACTGTTACGGCTTCCTATTGGTTTTCGGGCATTGAACACCGCAATTCATTAATTAATTTCGAGAAGAAAATATTTTCAAGTACCTTTCCAGCCGCCGAGTTTGATCGATTTAAAGACGAGATAAATTTGGCGAATAAGGAAATAGCTCTGCTGAAAGGCTTTGATAACTTTAGAGCGGATATTATCATTATCGTTGACGATTTAATACGCACCGTTCCAGTGGGAATAAAAATTGACGACTTAAGAGTGGCTAGTCCGACAAAAGTGGGTGATCCGGCTGTTGTTCAAATAAGTGGGGTAGCGGCTACTCGTTCTGATATTCTCAATTTTGAAAAAATATTGAGGTCGCGTTCCGATATCATTAATATTGATGCACCGTTAACAAATATCGATCGCGCGACGAATTCTGCCTTCACTGTTACGTTAAAAGTCAAGGTGGTTCACGATGAATATTCCCAGTAATACAACTTCCAATTTTTTATCTATATGAATTACTTAATTAGAAAAAATATGATTATTCAGAAAAGTTTAATCTTAATGCTTGCCAGTTTTGAACAAACAAAGTTTGTTCAAATTGGAAGTTGATATACTGGGTACACCCAGTAATACAACCCGCCATGTTTAAAAACACTACAAAAAAATTAATTCAAACAAGAGAAGAAATAGGCAGATTATTTTTAATTACGACTTTTGACAAACGACTGAGACAGTTTGGCTGGCGGGTTGATATACTGGGTACACAACAAAACCATGATAAGTAAAACGAAACTTATTTTATCTAACAGTGTCTTGCGGGTAGGGCTTGCGATTTCAATTTTGGGAATTTTAATAACTTCCGGGGTATTGATTTTTGGGCATATAATGATAAATGGGATTATTGGCGTAAAGAATGAAATACTGGATTTGTCAGAAACATCGACAGGCAAACGTTATCGTAGATTAACGGAGGATTATAATTCTACAAAGTCGGAGCGAGCATTACTTTTTGAGGTGCGACCCGGTAGACAAGATATTGCCTATTTTGTGCAGGCACTTGATGGATTGGCTGCGAGAACGCAGGTTACACAAACAGTCGAGGTTGTCACTCAGCGCGATGTGGCCAGTGATGTAAAGTACGCAACACCGAGTATTCGCTATAAATTAAACGTCGCTGGCGGTATTGATTCAGTAATTAGTTTCATGAAAGAAGTAAATAAACTTCCATATTTGTTAAGAGTGGTGTCCGTTCAAATGACCGCGTCACAGGATAAGGTATTATCGGATGTGACGCTTGGGACGATTATTATTGATATTGCATCTCAAGGGGACTATCTTAAATAAACTATCCATCTTATTATGTCCACTACATCTCTGACTACCCTCCGCTCCGATGGAGCTACAGGGTGGCAGGCTACAACCACTTCTCAATCAAAAATCTTTCAACGTATTTATAGTACGCTTCAAGATTTTATTCAATCAAAGCGACCGTATTCTTTAGCGTACTTAAATAGAATATGGGTAGTTTATTTAAGATAGTCTCCCAAGAATGAAAATTGATTTTAAAGAAATTAAGAAGAAATCGACAATATCAAACTTTTTTATTATGGCTATTGGGGCGCTTATCTGTTTGGTTGTGGCCGTTGTTTTGGTTGGTGGTTTTTATTTTCTACTAAGTTATGAGACAGAACGTCTTGATGGTACTTCCGGAGTTGATGCAAAAATGCCGTCGTTGGATAAAGGGGGGCTGAATTATTTTATTTCTCGACAAAAGCAGCGTTCACTTCTGAATGTGCCAGTTGCTCCTCTACCAACAGCATCGCCAGTGACGAATAAGAAAATATAGTATAAGGGCTTGGTAATAAATAAACACCCCATCTTATGTCCACTACATCTCCGACTACAACCACTTCTCAATCAAAAATCTTTCAACGTACTGAAAGTACGCTTCAAGATTTTGTTCAATCAAAGCGGTCGTATTCAGAGCGTATTGAACAGAATATGGAGTGTTTATTTATTACCAAGCCCTAAGACATGTACAAGCTGGTCATGTGTAAAGCGCGAAAAGGGAGAGACAAAAAGGCAGGTTTTTCTTTATTGGAAACATTGATCGGCGTCACTGTTTTTGTCGTCATTGCCGTTGGTGTTTACCAAACATACAGTGCCGTTTACGTATTGATTGGAACAACGAAGCAAAAAATCGCGGGAATTGCCTTGGCTAACGAGCAATTAGAAATAATTCGTAATCTGTCTTTTGCGGATGTGGGTATCGTCAATGGTGTTCCATCTGGAAAAATTCCGCGCGTTCAAACACTGACTCGTTCCGGGGTAAGTTATTCCGTGGAAGCAACAATTAGAAATATAGATGACGCGTTTGATGGAACGATCGGGGGTACCCCTAACGATCTTAGTCCCGCCGATTACAAGTTGGTGCAATTGGATATTTCTTGCGGTACTTGTAAACGGTTTGAGTCTTTTTCTATCGCATCCTATGTCGCGCCAAGGTCCATGGAACTTACTTCAAATAATGGCGCGATTTTTGTGAAAGTATTTGACGCGAGTGGTTTGGCAATTGCGGGGGCCAATGTGCATATTGTGAATTCGCTTGCCAGTCCAGTGATTGATATCAATGAAACGACTAATAACGCTGGAGAATTTGCGCTGATAGATGTTCCTCCTGGGGTTGAGGCGTATGAAATAGCTGTTTCTAAAGAGGGTTATTCTTCTGAGCAAACATACCCAACGACCCTTCTCAACCCACATCCAACCAAAACAAATGCAACCGTAATTTCTAAACAAGCCACCCAGGTTAGTTTTTCTGTTGATCGGGTAAGTGCTCTTACAATTGCTACAGTGGATGAAAGCTGTATCGGCCTTTCGGGGACCGACTTTACGCTGACTAGCACTAAATTAATTGGTACCGAACCGGATACACCAAAATATTCCGAAGTAATTACTACTGGTAGTAACGGGGAGGTGGCTTTGCTCGAGATGGAGTGGGGTAATTACACGCTTGAACCGGCTGTGGGGGTATTAGGGTATATTAGGTATTTTGCCGATCTGCCAATTAATTTATTGCCAGGTTCAGAACAAAAAGAAGTGGTTGTGATTAGGCCCGATGGGGCGGATCCGACATATAGTATTTTAGTTGACGTTAAAGATGTTGCTACGGGGCTAATTATTCCAAATGCTAGTGTTGTTCTGACAAAGGATTCTTTGCCCATTATGGCTTCGTCAAATTGCGCACCAACCGATCGAACCTTGTACCTCGGCTTGGAACCGGCAATATATCATATCGTTGTTTCTGCTGATGGCTATTTACCATTTGTGGGTGATGTGGGGGTTAGTAATTCGTGGCAAGGGGTAAACATCACCTTAGCCAAATGAAAAAAGATATTACTGCTTTTAAAGACACTGGCTTCACGTTATTTGAAATAATGGTTACGATTGGGGTTATTTTAATAATTCTCATCCCGCTCACGAGACTGCAGGTCAATATTTTAACTTATGGTCGCTTTTTCTATAATACCAATATCATTCAAGATGAAGCTCGGCGAATGATGCAGAAGTTTTCCGCGGAAGTGCGATCGATGACTCAATCAGGAACAGGAGCGTATTCGATTGAAAGTGCTATGAATAATAGTCTGGTTTTCTTTCGTGATATAAATCAAGATGGTCTTGTTGAACGGATTCGGTACTATTTGGACGGCGTGGACCTTAAAAAAGGCGTGATTATTCCCACAGGCAATCCACAAACATATCTCACGGCTAACGAAAAAATATCGGTTGTTGTGCACGGAATATATAATGATGTTGGAACACCAATATTCCAATATTACAGTCGCAGTTACGATGGACAAACATCGGCACTTTCACAGCCGTTAGATATTACAGCAATAAGGTTGATAAAAATAACCCTTCTTATTGGCACGGGAAATTCAAATCAGGATCGCATCACCTTAACAACGCAGGTGACGCTAAGAAATATTAAGGATAATTTATAGTATGTATAGATTTAAAAACAACAAGGGTTTTGCAAATAGCGGACAAATAATTATACCGGCGCTAGTTTTTGGTTGTATCGCGATTATTGTTATTACCGCGCTTCTTTCATGGGCGAGTTTAAATTTAAAATTAACGCGTCAGGCCGTGAGAAAAGAGCAAGCGCTACAAATCGCTGAAGCGGGGAATGATTACTATCGTTGGCATTTGGCGCATGCAAAAACTGATTATAAGGATGGTACTGGTGTTGATGGTCCTTATGTTCATGAGTTTAAGGATAAAAATGGCAATGTCCTTGGGCAATTTAGTTTGGAAATTACAGCCCCGAGTTTGGGATCGACCGTAACGACAATAAAATCATCCGGTCAAGTTGTGGGCGATACCGCAACCGAGCGACATATTCGAACAATGATGGCAATTCCTACAATAGCTAAATTTGCAGTTGCGTCGAATAGTGAGGTGCGTTTTGGTGCAGGTACCGAAATATTTGGCCCGATTCATTCCAATGGCGGAATTCGTTTCGACGGATTGGCGCACAATATCGTTTCTAGTTCCAAACAATCTTATCTCGATCCGGATTCGCCTAACGATACTTCTTTTGGAGTGCATACACATATATCGCCGGCTGATCCGACTGTCCCTCCGTCACCACTGCCGCTCCCGGCGATACCAAGCAGGCCTGATGTCTTCGTGACAGGAAGACAATTGTCTGTACCGGCTGTGGATTTTGCCGGATTAACTCCTGATTTACAGACAATGAAAACCGATGCAAATACAAGTGGAATTTATTTAGCACCATCTGGAAAAAAAGGGTATCACTTGGTTTTGAAAAATAATAACACGGTTGATATTTATAAAGTAACGGCGTTAACCTCGCCCGCATCGGGTTGTTCAAATCAAGAGGGAAGTGGTTCGTATTGGGGAACATGGACGATATCCACTGAGACGTTTGTAAGAAACTCAACAATTCCCAGTAACGGATTAATTTTTGTTGAGGATGATACCTGGGTTGATGGAAATGTTAATAATTCCCGTTTGACAATTGCTGCGGCACGTTTTCCAGATGTTGATTCAACGCGTGCCAGCATAATTATCAATAATAATCTAACTTATACAAATTATGGCGCGAGTGCTTCGTCTGGTTCTTCGGCGGCCCTTTGTAATGCGACTTATGATGTGATTGGATTGATAGCTCAGAGAAATATCAATATTGGTCTCGGAAGTGCCAATGATTTGCGTGTCGATGCCGCGCTGATTGCGCAATATGGTCGTGTCGGGCGTTATTACTACAACCGTTCGTATTGTGGTTCAAATTCATTACGTAATTCAATTACACTCTACGGAATGATTGCCTCTAATACTCGTTATGGTTTTTCTTGGATTTGTAGCGGTACAACTCACTGCTCTGGGTATACTACAAGAAATATTAATTATGATTCGCACTTATTATATTGCGCTCCTCCGGATTTTCCCTTAACTTCGGATCAATACGAAACCATCTCTTGGGAAGAGGTGCGGTGAAATGCTCCGAGACTCGCGCCTCCTGGCGCCGAGATCTCGGAGTTCTTCGATTCTTGTGCAAAACAAGTCAACAGGGCGTTGAGTTGTTTTGTGTACATTTGGTAGTTTCGCAAAGCACACACAAGGTAGCTCCGGAAAATTAGCCTGTTGGCAAATTTTTCGGAGTTCATTGCTTCTTGTGTAAAATGGCTTCACGGGGTGTGAAGTCATTTTATGTACATTTGGATTGTTTTGCTTCGCAAAACTTATGCAATGAGTGTCCCCGGCAGGATTCGAACCTGCGACCTTCAGCTTCGGAGGCTGACGCTCGATCCACTGCGCGACGGAGACATGTTTTTATTCTACTTCCTGGCTGTCCGGCAGGATTCGGCCTCGCCTCTCGAAGTGTTGATACACTTCTCGGGCTGGCCACCGCCTCATATTGCCTGTGGGCAATACTCCGGCGCTGAAAAACCATTAAAGGTTTTCCAGCCTGCGACCTTCAGCTTCGGAGGCTGACGCTCTATCCACTGCGCTACGGAGACCTAATTTAATTGTACTCTCTGTGCCGACGGCAGGATTCGACGACGTATTTATATCCCCAGAAGGCCGAATTCGGCTCTTAGTTCTTCTGACATTTTTTCTACCGACCATGCTGGAGTAAATGTCAGTTCAGTTTTTATTTCTTTAATACCCTCAATCAGGCGAAGTCGGTCGCGCATGTTTTTTTCGATGGTCGCCCCTTCAGGGCATGCGGGCGAGGTGAGAGAATAAACAATCGTGACATCACCTATTTTATCTGTTAAAACTTCATAAATTAGACCCAGATCAACAATGTTATACCCGAGTTCCGGATCCTTTACGTCTTTTAGGGCTTCTCGTATTTCCTTCTCGGCTATCATAGAAAATTACCATAATTCAAATTTGAAGGAATGGGAAGGGGTCGTTATAGCTCATAAACAGTGTTACCGAAATCGTCTCGGATAGTTCATAAATAGGGTTGCTATAATTTTGCTGTAATCAATTTAACTTAAGCTACCGTACCACCTACGAGGTGAAGCACGTTTGCTCCACCTCGTAGGTGGTACAAGGTGCCATGTTGACGTAACCCTTTCGTTTCTTTGTGATAAGGCGATTTCGGTAACACTTTCTAATGATCTGTTGCGGGGGTTTTATGCTAAACTAAACCAATGGACTTTAACAATGGCTCATTTGCCCTTTCTGACATGGTAGCAATCGCGATTATCGCCGGTTTATTAAGTTTGTTGCCGGTCGTGATAATGCTTTGGTTTTATTATGTTCGACAAAAACAACCAAGTGTTTCCGGAACATCAATGTTTCGTTTTTTCTCTATTGGCGTAATTGCTGTCATCATCTCCGTTCTTTTGGAAAAAGGAGTTTTTTTACTTTGGCAATTTATTTCACCGATAACCGCTGAAAAATTTTTTTCCGATAATGTTTCGATGGGTAATACGATTGAATTATTTTTTGCTGCGGGAGTTACGTTTGGTATTGTTGCAATAATTGAGGAGGGTACGAAGTACCTACTTATGCGTCGTCTCATTTGGCGCACATACGACTTGGATCAAATAATCGATGGGGTACAACTTGGTATCGCTACCGGTCTAGGTTTTGCTTTTTTGGAAAATACATTTTATTTTTTGACACTTTTTAAGGGTTTTGAATTTGATACACTGGTCATTGTATTTTTTCTACGTTTTCTTATTTCTACGGTGGGGCACATGTCGTTTGGGGGCATCATGGGGTATCAGTTGGCAAAAGCGCGGTTTAATGTTACGGAAAAAAAATCTTTTAATGGAAAGGCAATTGTCTACCCATGGCTTATGCACGGGTTCTTTAATTTTCTGCTAGCCATCCAGCTCGCTTTCTATAATGTCATCTTGCTAATTATACCCTTGGCGATATTTTGGTATTGGTGGCACGACGACCGTCTTTTTCATGTTTATGTATTAAATGGGCATCCTTTGAAGTATCCGATAGCCAGTAAGAAGAAGGTAGTTTCAGTTGCCGGAAAAACTATCGTAGAGATTCTACCTTCCATGAGTTCATGTCCTAATTGTTACGTAATAATTAATGAAGAGCAGAGTAAGTGCGACGCTTGTGGTATTCAATTTCATCGAAAAAAAATTATTCGAGAGATACCTTTTTTGCCTAATCAAGGTCTATAATGTTTAAAATTAATTTTTATGAATAAGATAATCACGTTCATTCTATTATTGTTTTTGGTAGTTTTAACTCTGGCAATAATTAGTCAATTTTACGCGCCACAAATGGCAACCAGCGTGTTTCAGGCTTTTTAATAAATTGGGATGCATAGTAGTATGAAAAAAAATATCGATTGGATTGCACTTTTGGCTTGGTGTGGAGTTATTTTCTTTTTTTCCAGTGTGCCAAATCTTTCCAGTGGGTTAAAGGAAGATTTTTTACTAAGAAAAATTGCTCATGCATCAGAATATGCCGTGTTGGCGTTTTTGTTTTTTAATGTTTTGAGAAACCGATTTGGTGATAAACATTTTAATATTTTAATGACTGCGTTGGTTGCGTTAGCCTACGCGTTTACGGACGAGGTACACCAAACTTTTGTTCGAGGACGGTCCGGCAATTTTTTTGATATTAGTATCGATTCGTTGGGTATCACTATTGGCTTATTGTTAATTATGTTCTTTGGTTATTGTAGCAAGCGGAAAAAACAATAACATATTAAAGCTCCTGCCGAAGCAAGAGTTTTAATATGTTTGGGAAATAAGATCTTTAACTGACTAACGATTTCTTTGCTTCGTCAACAACCCGCTTAAATATTGCCGGTTTTTCTTGGGCGAGCAGAACTAACATTTTGCGGTTGATGGTGATATTCTGTTTCTTTAATAGGTTGATGAAGCTACTATATGAAACTTCATGTGGCTTGAGAGCGGCTGAAAGTTGTATGTTCCACAATCTGCGGAAATCGCCCTTCTTCTTGCGACGATGCGCGTAGGCATACTGGCCGGCTTTGGTTAAGGCTTGTCTGGCTTCACGTAGGTGGGTTTTGCGACGATGAAAAAAACCTTTGGTTTGGCGTAGGATATTACGGCGTCTTTTGGCGTGAATTGTACCTCGTTTTACTCGTGGCATGGGGGAATAATTTAATACTAGTTATTTTGGGTTAACCGGGGCGTTGAACGGCATTAGACGGGTAAGACGTTTACGGTCGGTGCTGTCGATTTCTTGGTCACGTCGACGTGCCATTAATGTCTTTTTAGAACGACCGACGTTGAAGTGGCCATGCATTGTGCGACGACGCATAACTTTACCAGCTTTGCTAAAGCTAAAACGCTTGGCTGCCGCCTTTCGGGTCTTTTGTTTAACCATGCCCAGTATATCAACCGTCAACATAAGCGAAAACGCTTATATTGAGTGGATTTTAAGGATGAGGGCGTGTGACTTAGTCATGATGGTATTTTAAACGAATATGATTCGTGCCTAGTAATTGACGGTTGTATTACTGGGCATGATTGATAAGCTTACGGAATAATGTATTTTTCGTCAATTGCCTGATGTTTGGATCGTGTTTTCTGTCTTAGTTTGCTCTTTATTGCTCATGGGCGCAAGTGTGACGGAAAAACCATTCGGGTGAGGCGCGAGATTTTCTTCTTGCTTGTTGGGAACAGTAATTTTCCTTAAGAAAGTTTCAATAATGGTGCGAGCAAGGGGTTTGTGAGCCTTCTCACGGCCCCTAAGTACAATTTCGACTCTTACCTTGTCGCCGTCCTTAAGAAAATCTTCAGTATGTTTACGTTTTAGTTCTTGATCGTGGTCGCCGGTTTTGAAGCCGATGCGAATGCCCTTGATATCCGTTTTTTTCTTACCTTTTTTTTGTTCTCGTTCTTTCTTTGCTTGTTCGTACTGAAACTTTCCGAAATCCATGATTTTGCATACGGGGGGGCGAGTGGCGGGAGAAATTTCTACCAAATCGAGACCCACCAACCGTGATTGGCGTAATGCTTCTTTTGTATCAAGGACACCGACTTGTTTGCCTTCGGCATCGATTAAACGAACAACATGGGCGCGAATGGCATTGTTAACGCGTAAACGGTCTGAATATGATGGTGAAATGGAGGTATTATTTAATAATGATTAAGCTTGATTATACTGGAGAGGGCATATATTTACAAGCGCAAAACCACATTATTTGATATATAATTAACAAGTCCTTAGGTAATTTTAAGATTTTGGTGGCACCTATCTTTTGGCCTCGTCCGTAAATAAATTCCCC
The DNA here is from genome assembly GCA_030647555.1 of bacterium. NCBI lineage: Bacteria > bacterium. The sequence continues at coordinate 16,291 of JAUSJG010000005.1, forward strand.
AAGATTATACTCAATGCGCTTTAAATGTGAGTACTTTGATTGAGTAAAACCTTACGGCGTACTAGCAGTACGGTGAAAGGTTTTACGATTGAGAAGTGCTTGCAGTTAAAGATGCAGTGAGTATAAGATGGGGAATGTATTTACGGACGAGGCCTTAGACTTGCGTAAATGTTCTCATACTGATTAATTGTATTGTTGATATCGTGCTTTTCGATAATCTCCAGACTACTTTGGGACATTTTTTGTTGTAATGCACTATCGCTCAAGATGTTTTGCATATACTGCGAAAGTCTGTTGGTGTCGTTAAGTTCAAAGAGGTATCCATTGATCTCATGGTGGCACAACTCCGGTAGCGCCATGGCGTTCACGGCAATTACCGGTAGACCGGATGCCATTGCTTCCATGGTGACGATACTTTGCAATTCCGCGATTCCGGAGATGATAAAGCAATCTGCCGTTCGGTAGAGTCCTGGCAAATCAGCTTCAGGAACAAAACCAGTGAAAGTGACTTTTTGGGCGAGTTCTAACTTATTAACCAACTCTTTTAGGTTGTTTGCCTCCGCACCTTTGCCTGCAACGATAAAATGCCCGCTAACTTTTTTTACTGCGTCGGCAAAAGCCTCAAGGAGGTAGTCTATTTTTTTTTCTTTATCGAGGCGTCCCACGTAAAGTAGTGTAGGTACTCTTGGTAAATGATATTTTTCTCGTAGTGGATCACCACTAGTAGTTGGTTTAAATTTTTCGCGGTCTATTCCGCAGGATACCGTGATGACGGGCTTATTTAATCCAACATTGTCGAGAAGTTTCGCGGCCGTTTTGGTTGGTGTTGTAACGATATCCAGAAGTCCGTAGACACTGCAAAAATAGCGCCAGCCCATATTTGTCACTACTTTCTCGCCTGTTTCGGGCAAGTGAAGGTAGTGGGTTAAGTTTTCGGGCATGAAGTGGTTTGTGCCGACAGCTGGAATGCCGAAGCGTTTGGCAATTTTTACCAAACTGGCGCCGATGTAAAAATGGTCTTGAACGTGAATGATATCGGGCTTAAACTCTTTGACAACCTTGGTTATGTCATAGCGACCCACAAAGGAGGGGGTCCAGCGGAAATCTTTGTAGACTAAAATTGGTACGGAACCTAGACCAAACACATTTATTCCGTTTATCAAAGCATTTTTAGTCAATAATTGACGCCCTGGAGCAATAACAAGGATCTCATGGCCGCGTTTTTGGAGATAGTGGGCCAATCTTTGGGAAAAGATTGAAGCGCCGTTGACGTTGGGGAAGTAGTTGTCGGTTCCGATGATGATTTTCATGCCCAGTATATCAACCGCCAATGTAAGCGTTTTCGAAACGCTTACAAATTGTGGATTTTAAAATTAAAGATTTCATATGTATAATTAGAGTAATGTAGAGGATAGATAAAGGATTTTTCAAATTGGCGGTTGTATTACTGGGTTATTCTTCTTCCAGTTTTTTACCAGTTTTCCGCAAAAAAAGATACACCAGTATGAATAAGACAGTTGCGACGAGGGCGCCTAACCAGGCAAAGTCAAAATAACGTTGTAGGTGGATAAAAGTATTACCAAAATAGTAACCAATCAGGAGTAGTACTAAAGATTTGGGTAAAGTGGCCCAAAGGTTAAAAATAATAAATTTCCTAAAAGGAATGCGGGCGATACCGGCAGACACAAGGACTATCGCACCAATCGCGTGAGATAATTTTCCGGCAATCAATGTTTTGCCACCATGGTCTTTAAAATGGGTTTCCATTTTTTCAAGCCGTTCTTTGGGTAAGCCAATAAAACGGCCCCAGCGGTCAAGGTGTTTTCTTCCATATCGACCTATTGAGTAATAAAGAGAATCTCCTGCCAGATCACCGATTACTGCCACAAAATAAACCAGAAAGAAATTTAGAAGACCTACGGAGGTTAAGACGCCGGCTGTTATAACCGTAATTGGCCCCTCGAGAACAATAAGAGGAAAAAGAATTAAATAGCGATAATTTAGAAGCCATTGAGAGATATCGAGATGCATTGTCTATACGTATCATAGTAATCTTCTTTCGTTTCGGATTCCAGCAGGTAACTCCTCACTCGCCTAAAAGTTGCAAGCCGTATTTATCTTCAAGCGTACAGTCCGGTCAATGACGAACTGCGTCATTGACCTCCCTCTGCACGCTTTTTGTTGCGACAAAAAGTCGTGAGGCCGCTTGAAGATAAATTCGGCTTGCTTCTTCCTGGGGACTTTCAATTCAGTGAGCAGTTACTCCAGCCCGCCTTTGCAAATGTCGCGTAAGATGCTATGTTTGAGCCCATTGAATATGAAGCATAAAATCGGGATTCCTCGAGCGCTTTTGTACCATAAATACCATTTTTTCTGGGAAGAATTTTTGCGCTCGCTGGGCCAAGAAGTGGTGGTTAGCCCCGAAACAAACAGAGAAATTATCGGTCGCGGGGTGAATTTGGCGGTAGATGAGAGTTGTTTATCCGTAAAGATTTATCTTGGTCATGTCGATTATTTGAAAGATAAAGTGGATTTTGTGTTTATTCCACGCGTCGTGTCGCTGTATAAAAAAGAAAATCTTTGCGTAAAATTTATGGCGCTAAATGATATCGTGAGGAACACTTTTGATGGGATAAAAATCTTAGAATATACAACACATGTACCGACTTTTCGCTATGATTTTATCGGTCTTTTCGGAGTGGGTTGGCAACTGACGCATAACCCATTTTTGGTTTTGCGCGCCATTGCGCGGGCTAAAAAAACGCAACGCCAGCAATTAAAAAGACTGTTGCTGGAACAAGAAATGAGGTTGAAGGGTTCGGATAAAAACTTAAAAATTTTGATTGTTGCTCATCCGTATACTACCTATGATTCATTTTTGGGAATACCGATTACGAGTTTCCTTGAAAAACAAGGCGTTGAGTTGGTTTTTGCCGACCTTGCCGATGAAAAGGAAACACGTGAATTGTCTAAGAATATCTCTACCGATCTATATTGGACATACAACAAAGAATTAGTCGGGGCGTTGGAAAAATATCGCAAAGAAGTTGCTGGCGTCATTTTTATTATGACTTTTCCTTGCGGGCCTGATTCTTTGGTTATTGATCTTTGTCAAAATAAAGTAAATGATCTGCCGATTGTAGTGATTACACTGGATGAGCTTCAAGGAGAAGCGGGACTGAAAACGCGCCTGGAAAGTTTTGTGGATATTCTAAAAATAAGAAATGAGAGGGGGGTGCATTGATCGATATCGCCGAGAGAAAAATCAGTTTTCCGCATATGGGCAATTATTTTGTGGCACTGCAACCATTAGCGAAATTAATCGCGGGCGAGGTACTTGAACCGCCACCGATTTCCAAGCAAACAATCGAGTGGGGATACAAGAACAGTCCGGAATGTGTTTGTGTGCCATTTAAATATAATTTGGGGAACTATATTGAAGCGCTGGAGCGCGGCGCCAATATCTTGGTGCAAGCAGGCGGGGGTTGCCGTTTTGGTTATTATGGCGAGGTTCAGGAAGAAATTCTTAAAAAGATGGGGTACAAATTCGAGTTTTTGAAATTAGCGAATTCATATAGTCCGCTCTCCCTTGCAAAAGATTTTCGTCTTTTAAACCCCAAGCTAACATATTTAAAAATATATCGTACTTTTTTACTTTGTTATTTTCGCTTGAGCAGTATTGATCGTTTAGAAGATTTTATTAGAAAAAATATCGGTTTTGAAAAGCAAAAAGGTGAATTTGAAAAAATGCATAAAGGTTTTTTAAGGGACTTGGCAGGGGCCACTTCATGGTGGGAGACCAGAAAATTGTACAAGAAATATGTGATGCTTTTCCAAAATATTCCGGTCGAAAAACCTGCTAAACCTTTGCGTGTAGGAATTGTCGGAGAATTATATGTTTTGATGGAACCTTTCTCAAATTTTCAAATCGAAAAAGAATTGGCGAAAAAGGGGATTGAGGTGCATCGTTTTGTTACCGTTTCCAGTATTTTGCATGATTGTCTGGATGAAGTGTTATTCAGTCGCCAGCTTCGAAAGTTGATTAGAGAAGCGCGACCGTACTTGAAATTTCATCTTGGCGCGCACGGTACGGAAAGTGTTGCCAAAACTTTAGAACTGATAAAAGACGGATTCGACGGGGTGATCCACATTAAGCCGTTCGGCTGTATGCCGGAGGTAAATGCGATGTCGGCACTGCATAAAATCTCTAAGGATTACGAGTTTCCGATTATTTATTTCAGTTTTGACGCTCAATCTTCCGAAACGGGTATTAAAACAAGATTAGAAGCTTTTTATGATATGCTTACAATGAAGAAACGCCATAATGAACAGCAATAAACTTTATTTAGGGGTTGATATAGGATCAATCTCCACTAAAGCCGTTGTAATCGATGCCGAGAATAATATTTTGGCGAAAACTTATCTTTGGACGGAGGGAAACCCGATTCGCGCCGTCAAAAATTTGTTGGAAGAAATTCGTAAGCAACTTGGGGAAAGAGAACACGATATTGTCGCCGTCGGGACTACCGGGTCGGCACGAGAACTGATTGGAACAATTTTGGGCGCGCAGATTGTTAAAAATGAGATTACCGCTCACGCCATTGGTACATTAACCTTTCATCCCGACGTGCACACGATTTTCGAGATTGGCGGGCAGGATAGCAAAATTATCATCATTAATCACGAGATTGTCGTGGATTATGCGATGAATACGTTGTGCGCCGCCGGCACGGGCTCGTTTTTGTCGTCACAGGCGAGGCGCTTGGCGATACCGGTTGAGGAATTCGGGCAGTATGCTTTGCGGTCAACCAATCCGACCAAAATTGCCGGACGTTGTACTGTTTTTGCCGAATCGGATTTGGTGCATAAAGCGCAAATGGGTTATCCCCGGGAAGATATTATTGCAGGGTTGTGCAATTCTATTGTTTATAATTATTTGAATAATGTCGGAAAGGGAAAGAATATCAAACCACCGGTTGTGTTTCAAGGCGGGGTAAGCAAGAATATCGGCGTTGTCAAAGCGTTTGAAAGAATTACAGGTTATGAAATTACCATCGACGAAATCGGTCATTTGATGGGTGCTTTTGGTGTGGCAGCGTTGGCACGGGAGCAAAAGAAAGAAAAACAATTCGATTTTGCCGTGGAAAATATCGATTTTCGGACGGTCGGGGTGGAGTGTGGTGGTTGTCCAAATAACTGTGAAGTTGTTTGTGTGTTGCGTGACAATAAGTTTCTTGATGGATGGGGAAATCGCTGTTCCAATGGTATCGAACGTGCGAAAGAAAAATTGGCGGAAATGGCTAACGAAAAGAAAGAGCAAAATGTGCGGATGAAAGCCACCGTTAAAATTGTTGAGAAAAAAGAATTGGCTGACGGAACATTGGGTTTGTATGTGGAAAAGCCGGAAAACTTTTTTTATCGCGCGGGGCAGTACGTTTTACTGCACGTACCGCAGTTAAAAGAAAAAGGCGCACGGGAATCCACACACGCGATGTCGCTCGCTTCCGCGCCGCACCAAGACACCTTGCTTTTTGCAATGCGCGTCAGTCAGTCGAATTTCAAACAGGAAATAAAGCGTATGAAGATTGGCGATACTTTGGAAATTGATGGTCCGTTGGGAAATTTGTATATGGATGAACAAAATCAGCCGGTAGTGTTTATTGCCGGCGGAATCGGGATTGCGCCTTTTTACGGTATTATTGAAGAGCAGGCGCGACTGGAGTGGTCGCGTTCGGTGACGCTTTTCCAAGTGGAAAAAACTCCGAAAGACGCGGCGTTTATGGAGAAGTTGCGGGCCTTGACGAATAAAAATTTTACTTACATTCCGACAATGACCAGACTGGAAGATTCTGATACGTCTTGGGACGGTGAGCGGGGAAGAATAACGGCGGATTTGATTCAGAAGAACGTTCAAGATCTTTGCGCTCCGATGTATTATATTGTCGGTTTGCCGGGAATGGTTGATTCTGTGGTTGAGGAATTGGCCAAGATTGGTGTTCCGCAAGAAAAAATCAAAACCGAATTGTTTACGGGATATTGATTTTCTTGTTTTATTAATTACCAAGTCCTAATCTTTACGCCAGTGCTGAAATGTTAAATCTTGTAACCACTTATCCCGATTCCGTTAATGCAATTTGTCGGGAAATCGCCGATTGCGACGCGGGTGATCAAATTGTTTTCAGTTTATATATTTGGGAGCCCGGTTCGTCCAGCGATCGCGTTTTGATTGAATTGGAAAGTGCCGTCCAAAGAGGTGCGCGGATTATTTTCGATATCGATCATTCGTATGTTGTCCGTTTTGCGCGGTTTGTGGAAAAAACGGAAACGTATGTTGGAGAATTGCGCGTTTTTGAAAAAAAATACCCGGAGAGCGTCAGTTGTCTGAAGGATTTTCGTCCGAATCATAAAAAATATTATTTGTTTAACCGCCACACGAAGCCTTCGACGTTGATTTTTGGCAGTATGAATCTAGGTGATCGTTTTAGTGACTGGAAAGACGTTTTGGTGGTGTTTAAGGATGAAAAGATTGGTGCATATATTTACAATCGTTTCATTCTTGGTCAGAAAGACGCTGCTTACGATGCAACCTCGGTTCAAATTATGGCCAATGAGCCGGCAAAGAAAGTTTTTGAAGTCGAACCGGCGCTTACTGAACTGTTTTCGGACAGTGCTTATGATAGGTATCAAGTGACAACGCCATACATCGATCGGCGAGGTGTGGCGCTAATATCAAAAGCCTTGGAACATAATGCTAAGGTTGAATTGATTATTCCGGCTTGCGCCAACATCTATCAAAACGCAAACATGCGAACATTGACGCATTTTTCAGGGTTTTCGGGCGTGACGATCTACTTATACAACAAAATGATTCACGCTAAAACGATTTTGGCAACGGGGCCAATCAGGGAGAAATCTTGCGTCGGTTCGGCAAATCTCAAAAAGAATTCTTTTGATAAATTAGGGGAATTTAATGGATTGATTGTCGATAGCGAATTTAATCGTCAACTGGGTGTGGAATTGGCGTCCATAATAAAAGATTGTAAATTATTCACGTCGATGCCCTACAAAAAAATTATGTCACGGCTTGAAGAGTTTTTTGGCTAAATTTGGAACACACGCAATAGTGGGTCATTTGAGGTAAGCGTAGCGATTCCTCCCTTTATTTAAAGGGAGGCGGGGAGGGATTATGATCATAAGAGCATAATAGTTTTTTAACTTAATCCACCCCCACCCTTTAGCCCATCAGGGCAACACCGCCGAAGCGTGTGCAACTTTGAAAAAGGAGGGTAACGACGCCGTCTTCTGTGGTTTGACGCTAATTCTTTATGCCGGTATTCCACTATTGCGTATGATCCGAAGTTAGGAGGCGTGGTTTTGTTTGGGATCCCACTTTGGTTCGATAAAGACAAAAACTTTTCCTTCACCCTTTATTGCGTAGGGCGAACGTGGTGGAATATAGGCAACATCCATTGGGTGCATCGTCTTCGTTTTTCCGTTGATTGTAAATTTGAGATCACCCTCAAGCACGAGAAAGGATTCGGTGCAGACGTCGTTGACTTGATAGCCTTTTACTGGATAGCGACCAACTTGGTCCACCAGTGCGGAAGAAAGGCGACCCGTGGGCGAATCGGGGAACAAATAACAATCGCCACCGGGAATTGTGTAATGTTTAGCGTCTTTTTTCGTAAATATGTATTTGGTATTTTTTGTCATGGAATTATGAATGATTGATTAAAATTATTTAGAAACTTTTTTTCGCCGTTGGGTAAAAAGGCGACAATATCTTCCAGGCGTATCCCGCCGATTTTTTTGTAATACAAACCCGGTTCAACCGTAAATATCATTCCGGGTTCGATAATACTTTTGGAAATAGCATTAAGGCGTGGCAGTTCGTGGATGTTGAGGCCCAACGAATGCCCTGTACCGTGAATAAAACCTTCGTTTTTTGTAGTTATGTAGCCTAATTTTTTAAAGTTAGCGACCGCGATTTGGTGAACGGCGGCGCAACTATCACCAATATTTATCGACTCTAAGATTTTCTTTTGGGTTTCCTCAACTGCCGAATACATTTTTTTAATTTCGTTAGAAGCCTTACCTTTTACAAAAGTGCGGGTCATGTCCCCAAAATATCCGGTCTTACTTGATCGCGGAAAAATATCGACAACAATTGTTTGGTTGGGGAGTAACGGGCCTGTACCGTCGTTGTGCGGTTGAGTAGCCTGCTTTCCGGATGCCACAATGATTCCCTCGGGATTTGAATGGTCGGCTTCCAGAAGGTGTTTGGCGATAAGCACCTTCATTTTTTCGCTGGTCAGAATTTCGTTATCAAAATAGATGCGATCTTTTTTTATTTTGCTTTCGGAGAGGATTCGATAAACCAAAGAAAAAGCTGTTTCATTTATTCTTTGTGCTTCAGTTAAATAATCAATTTCCTTAGTATTTTTATGGGCGCGTTCGGCTTCGAAATCATGTATTTCCGGAGTAATACCTTTTTTCTCAATTATCTTGGCTACCTCAAAAGGGAATGAAGGCGGAACTTTTACGGTAGTAATCTTTTTCTTCTGTAAAATTACGATTAGCGCAATGAGTGGTGGCAAATCGATTCTTTCAATTTTTACACCGTTATTTAATTGCGCCAAAAGATCTTTTTGTGCGCCATATTCGAGTGAACTGAAATACACGACAGGTTTTTCTCCTTCGGGTTGCAAGTAAATAAAGGGGTCTGGGGCGGTGAGGCCCGAGCGGTGGCGGATTTCCGCGCCGTGCGAATCGAAAATTAAATAAGCTGATTTGTTCATATATTTAAATGATAGTAAAAAAAGCCCCCTCGGTCTAAGAAATTTTCTTAGACCGAGGAGAAAAGCGTACCACGTGTGCGCGACTAGTATGCTCGCTTGGCGCACAGTGTCGGTTGGAGTTGGAAGAAGGCGTTGAATCGGTGCATTTCCGGGCGGTCACCGGCCAGAATGATGACGTTGTCGCCAAAGTCTTCCTGGTAAATCCGCGCGATCGAGGCATACTCTCCCCCTTGAGTAAAGATGATGTTCCGCACTTCTTGTGCTGAAATCCCGTCGCCGTACCAACGGCGATAGAATGTGTCGTACTGGTCATGGATGCCTCCGATGCACTGTCGTAAGTCATCGAATAAGTCGGGCATCCGACCAAAATCGCCGTCCTTCATCCGTGAAGTAGCTTCCGTGGCGTAAGGTCGTAAGCGACCGTTACCGCGGGCGGTGTCGAACAGTTCGAGCGTCATCGGGATTTCACTTGGCACTTGGGCGCGAAACGCGTCCAGTGACCGTTGGCACTTTGCAATGAAAGCTGTGCGATCAAGCTTAACGCGTTCCAAAGTATTTTGGTCGTCGGCTTCGAAATCGCCGATTCCCAAAACGATCTTGTGACGCACGCCGAGCTCGTTTAGGAGGGTATGCATATGCGGGATGATTCGCACAAATTGCTGGGCTACCAATCCAACTCCTTCGCCGAGACCTTCAAAGGTGTAGCGGTAGGGGATTTGAGGGTTGCCAGTTTCTTCGTACGCATAATCCGGGCAAAACGCGCCGGCCATCGTGACTTCCTGTCCTTCTTGGCCCGCCTTGATGGCTTTGGCTAACAATCGCGCCATCTTCGGAAACGGAATGACCATTTTGCATCCAAACAAAACTTGGGCAAGCTTAAGGCCTATTTCGTCGCCAAGTGATCCCCGGAGTGTTCGCGCCGCGCGCAGAATTTTTGGGAAAAACTTTTGTGGCTCTTCGCCTTTGTAGATCCGGTGCACGGCCATCGTCCTGTCATTCGGGTCCAATGGTCGCTTTGTGAATTCCAAACGGCGAGCTTGAGCATTATTCTTGCTTTTCAGGCCACCGATGTGCTCTATGCCTGACACTTCCACGTGAATGATATCTGGGAAACTGCACTCCAGTAATCGATAGAGCAGCAAATTTCGCGGGTGTCTGTGTGGGTTGAGCCGGACACCAAGATGCGAGGACAGGTCGGTGTTGTCCTTGGTTTCCCGCCAGGGGACACCGTTGGCTCGGTTGAGCGGGTGGTCGAGAGATGCCCAGAAATCCTCGGCTTCTTCGCGGGACATTCCAAGTGCTTGAAGTGTGTTCACGAAGTTGTCTTTGTCGCCGGCACGGCCAAATTCACCGAGCTTTTCCGCGGTTTTGGCTAGAACATCAATCTCGGTTTGAAAGTCGTGGTTAGTTAACATGGTCACCATCTTTCTTTCTCCAATCTGTTGTGAAACGAACATTACGCTTTCCAGCTAAGTTGCTGGCGGAAATTTTTTACTTCGCGCCAATCACCTAACTTTTCTAAAAAACCTCCAGGGGTGGGTCCCGGGAGGTTTAACGAAATCCATTTTTTGCTTACATTCTTGCTATGTGGATAGGTTAACTCCCGGGTTTGCGTACATGACGTGCTTAATAAATAAGACTGCCAAACGCACAATTGTTTTGCGGGTCTGCCAATAGCAAGTTGTAAGGCTATAATTGTTCATAATCTGATTTAAATTCTTAGAAATATATTTAATGGTTTAACGAAAACCTCCTGGGTTTCCAGGAGGTTTAGTTTAATCAAGTGTACTGCTTAGAAAGTGATTAGTTTAACTCCTGGAAAGTTTGGTTAAGATGTTTAATAAAAACAACTGCCAAACGTAAGTTTGTTTTGCAGGCCATCCATTGTGTATAACTTTTTCCAAAAGTTTGCATGTATGTATTTATATAGGTAATTAAAAAATGTGTCAAATGATTTGCTTGTTAAGGGTATAGGGCTCAGGCCGCCCAGTAAGGCGAGCCTCGCCCAGATGGGCGGGGAACAGGTGTCAGGCAGTGAACGCCTTTCACAATAAAAAACCCGGATTAATCCGGGTGCTTGGTGATAGTGAGAACAAAGAATCATTCTCCCTCATTTTCTTTCAGCTTAATAGCCAGCAATCTTCTGGCTCGGTGTAATTGTGACTTAATTGTGCTCACTAGAGCATCGGACTCATCAGCTATTTCTTGCAGAGTTAGTTCTCTGAAATAGCGGGCAATTAATATGTTCCGGTTTTTCAACTTGAGGTTTTTTAGGCAAGCCCAAAGCTGTTCATTTTCTTCGGCCAGAAGTATTGAATCCGGGGTAACTCGATATGTGGGCGTTTCCTTTAGTGACAAGTTGTTTAGTGACCGAGTGGGGTGTTTGCGACGGTGAACGTCGAGAGCAATATTCAGTGCGATGCGAAGTAACCATTTGCCAAAACATTTTGGATCACGAAGTTTGTCGATATTCCTCCATGCTTGAAAAAAAGTCTTTTGTAAAACATCTTGTGCGTCATCAATGTTTTTCACGTGAAAAACTACTTTCTTGTAAATTGATTTGTTGTATCTTTGATAGAGTTCGCTAAAAGCCGCTTGGTTTCCGTTTTTGGATGCCACGGCTAATTGTTCTATAGAGGCGATTTCTATCAAGGGCTGTAGTTGATTATCCATGTCGTTGATACCTCGTGGTTTTGAATTGATTGGAAAGGAGCAATAATTGAGTATAGTTTAGATATCGTAAAATACAAGTGCCTTAAACATTGTCAGGCGTCATTGACTTTTTCAAAAAAAATTATAAAATTAATCAGTTGTACTTTGGAAAATGTGTGTCTCTTAGGAAGATGGAGGTTCCGATGTCGGTTTTAACGCTTGACGAAGTGCGGATGTTGATGGAAGTTCCCGATCGAAAACCGTGTTACGAGATAAGGCAAGTGCCTCCGCGGACGAACACGGCAATTGTGTATTGTAACGATCCATGGTTTCGCGATTCGCATAAGCAATTTTTTCGCAGGGAGCTTCATCTCGGATTGGAGCGCGGTGCGGAAGATTTTTTGCCGTGTCCTGTGCTTGGTGGTGGTGCGATTTTTGTTCATCCCAAGGTGGCTGCGGCGCAGATTCAATCATTGGGAGACACACTTGAGACGTTGAGGACGAGTTTTGGTACCATCACAGAATTGCCAATGATCGGCCACTTTGGCTGTAAGCGTATGGCAAGGATTTATCAGCAAATGGGTCTACCTCTTGATTCTGGGACCGATTACGTCAGACGTGATTTGGTCACACTTGCTCGCGCTTTCGAGTCGCGTAATCAGGTGTCGGTTTGCCCTATCGGTCAACTGTTTCGCGACTTTAGTTTGCTGGACGTCAAGGTCTATTATCTTCGTCCCGGTATCAGGGATGGTTGCAATGTTCTCTGGTTTGAAAAGATCGAACCAGACTTTGAGTGATTTTCTGTTTGGCGGGCAAGTTTCACTGGTCGAAAGACCAGTTTTTTATTGTAAAAAAAATCTCTCGCAAGTAGCGAGAGAAAAAAGGAGAGCAGAGAAATGTCCTCGATGTACAGGATGATAGGTGTGTTTGGTCCGGTCGACTGAAGACGTTTGCGAAACAAAAACCGGCGATGCCCAAGGTGGGAAATTAACGTAAATCGTTTCCTTGAGTATCGTTATTTTTGAATCACTTCGGTCTAGTTGCGACGCACGGACTTTCATCCTTCCATAAAGGGTTGTTTCTTAAGCAAGGTTCTGAAGCCCGCCCACTGACGGCCTTTTCCTTGATTAAGGATTTCTCCCCCTGCGCTCAAATGTAAAAAGTTCAACTACTGGACGGAAGTGTAATGAATATCCAAATACTGTCAATATCGATTAGAATATCGATTATGAATAATATGAAACTTCGATAAAAAAACCCGCTTCGATGGAGAAGCGGGTTGCGAAAACGAACGGTTCATTGTTAAGGATCGACACAATATGTCATTGTGGCCGAGTTGTCGGGCGCGACTTCATAGTTGACGATCCGAATCGTGGCATCTCCGAAGTCGACCGGCAGACGAAAGCTGCCACAGTTGTTCCACTCGAGCCGTTTGTTCGTCGATTGGCTACCTTTCCTCAGGCGAAACAGGGGCTTCGGGTCGGAGGCCATTCTCGGTTCCAAAACGACTCCATCGCAGTTGATTCTAGACAACGACTCGCCGGTTTTCACGGTGTACGTGGTTCGGTCCCCGTATCGTTGTGAAAAGTTCGCGTGCGGGTCGCGGTTGTTCATGCCTGTGACGAACAGTGAGCATCCAACGACGAACACGACAGTTAGTCCAAGCTCTTTTCCCATCTCACTTTTCTCCTTAAATAGTTCCTGATGAAAAAGTGCTGCAATTGTCTTTTAATCCCGTTTTTTCCTCTTCAGTTCCGTCAAAAAAGTTGATAAAAGAGACTTTTTCGACAGGAACTAAATAGAACACTTACAAATTCCAGCGCATTACCAGGAACTTAGTAATTTATACCTGTTGAATGATTTTGTCTAACGCATTAAGGTCCGACCTCTTAGAGGTCGGACCTTAAAATTTGGTTAATTAAATTACTTTTCGCAGTGTTCGCAGTCGCACTTCTTTTCAACGTGCTGTCCGCACTGGCATTCATGGTCGGAAGGAGTTGTGTCTTTCACTTCTTTCTCGTCTTTTTGGCAATTTTCACACATATTATTATTGTTAATGAGTAAGCATGCACCGTAATAACTTAATGCTTCAGATCTTTGGCAGAGAGAATCGCCTCCATTGCGGATCACGATCAATTTTACCTAAGTTGGAATTAAGTTTATACGGTGTTAGACCTACAACCTAATATTTTTTCAGGTCCGGTGTCAACCCTTCGACGCTCCCCGACCTTAAGGTCGGGGCTTGCTCAGGGTTGACCGTGAGCGGCGCCCTATATCCCCGCCCTAAAGGGCGGGGCGTGGGCGCCGTCGAACGGTCAAATAAAAAAAACGCCGGCGCGAGGCGCGGGCGGTGAATAAAACGTTTAGTTGTCGACGGTGCCACTGTTCACGGGGTGGATTGATTCAACAATGAAACGTTTGCCGTCTCTAATGATCAAAAACCGCCAATCATGCGTACTGAAAACGCGATGTTGTTTTTTCCCTTCTCGTGTAATTCGAAGGGGGAGGGGGCCCTGTGGCATCCGTAGTACGCATCCATAGCTCTCGTTGGCTTGCGCGAGGATATTGCAGGCCGCCAGATAGGGGCAGGTAAGATATGAAGCGCAGTAAACCAGATGGTCGGTGGCAAATTGGCGGAGTACTCGATCAGGGAAAGTAACTCGATTAATATCCATGTCAGGTGAGTGCTTGTGGGGTCGTGGAAGGACGCAAGAAACCGTGATGTCGACAATACGGTACTTATTATCGCCTTCTCTTTCGACGTGAAAGCAAAACCCCTGGCCGACGAACTGTCCGACTCCCGATCCATTATTCGCGCTAGTGGCTGTCATTACGGATGTAAGTATACGTAAGAGAGTGTGGAAAGGCTGTTTCAGGGTGGTGCCTTTTTCAGTCCCCCAGAGCTTTTCTAGTTTCAACAGGACTGCTGGTGCAATCACAATGCCTTTTTTCGTGTGGCCTGCCGCTTCACGCACCTCTCGCATTGTTATTTCGCCCACATCTATTCTCCTTGTGAATGAAAGGAAGTCGAAGGATGTTTCGTGTGATCTTTCGACGAGTGGTAAAGGTACAACGGTTATCAATAGTAATTAAATTATATAAAAAGTCAAGCAGATTGTACTATAGTCGTCGTTGTCATTCCTGCCGGAAGCAGGAATCCGCATCGCACTTATTAGATTAAATGTGAGTGGTCGAATTGGTTGGTTGTACTATTAAATTATATTATTGACAGAAATCGGGAAAAAGAGTATAATTCCGCCACTGATCATTCACAAAACGACCAGTAATCACGGGGATGCCAGGCATCGACAGTGGGTCAAAATATTCTTAGCAAGTCGAGCGCGCAGGATGCGCTCGTAAATATCATTCTGCATTCAAGACATGCAAACGTCTTTACGCAGGTGAAGAACGCGATTGCGAAAGCGATCACGCCTTCATTTGCACCAGCTTTCGCTTAATAACGGAAGCCATCGGATTTTCTCTGCCCTGGGGAATTGTTCCGGTGTCAATTAAGGGCTAGGAATTAGTTTGCTTTAGCAGAAACTAATTCGACTCTTGCACTGCCAAACGGTTATTGGGATTCTTCGTTTTCCGGTTATCTCAAAATCGTCAAAATAAAGGAAGACTAAACTTGTAGAATAAGTCTATCGCGATCTATTGGACGCGAGTTCAATTCTCGCCATCTCCACCCTTCGAGTCGGCCGCCCTGGCGGCCTCCCTCAGGGTAAACTCTTCCTTATCTCGAAGGACTCTGAGCGAGTTTCGCCAGAGCGAAACGAGTCGAAGAGCAATCAAGCCCCGAGGTTATCGAAAGCCTATCTGTTATAATTAATATATGCCGGATTGGTATTTGTATATCGCCAGAGCAAGAACGGGACATTATTATGTTGGAATAACGACTGAACCGAAACGTCGAATAGAAGATCATAATAACGGCAGAGGTTCGAGAATGGCTATTAATCAAGGGCCGTTTGTTTTGGTGTATACGTCAGATAAAATATTAGACCAATCAACTGCTAGAAAAAGAGAAATTCAGGTAAAAGGATGGAGTCGAAAGAAAAAAGAAAAATTGATAAGTGGCGAATATAAATTGTCAGTCACATAAAACGGCGAGGCGGTGGCCAGGCCGATTTTTCGGAAGAAAAATCGAGCCGAGGCCAATTCCCACCATCTCCACTCTTTGATTGTACCGCCTTACGGCGGTGTTTTCAGATGGAATCTTCCTTATATCAAAGAACCCCGCGAATCGTTTCGTGGCAACGATACGAGCGCGGGGCCTTTTTCTGTCTCAATTACATGGTTGATAAATAATAATAAAAGTAACAGTATAGGAAAATGAACCTGGAATTACCTGACATAATCACCATACTTTTATCTTCTGCTGTAAATTCTGTCTTGTTTGCCAACTTTGTTATTCCGCAAGTGCAAGGGCTAAAAAGAATAAAGGATAAAATGACTAAATTTGAAATACAATTTGTTGAAAATGAGTTTACAGCAAGAAACAAAGAGAATGAAGACAAGAGAAGCATTCAGGTGAATTCCATCCAAAATCTACTTGATATTTACGACATTCGAACACGAGAGTTGAAAGAACTTGTTGCAATATTCCGTCTTTCTATAGAACTGACAATATTGTTCACACTTATTATGTGGGGCTGGGGTACTCAAGAATGGTATGGTTTTTCGCTGTCTGATATGGCTATAGTCACACATTTGATTACACAACTTTGTTTGCTAATTTGGGCCATACGAATATACGCAATAAAGCCAGGTAAACTTCAGGACGCTGAATATATGGTGAAGGAACTCGGATTGCATCCTCATTCCCTATTAAATGCTCTAGAGTTACACGTGAATTTGGAGAGTCAAATATCAAAAGATGATAAAGTTGATTCTCGTACACCGCTTATTATTTTTTTAAGGCTGTCTCTTAGGATTTTTGGGTATAGGTTTATGATTTTAGTATACGATGAACAAAATAAATTATATTACTTATCAACGGGGCCAATAACACATAAATCAAAAATTTGGAGACATTTCACTGACAAGTTTGGAATATGGAACAAAGGTGAATTTAGTGAAATTGAGATAGGTAAAATTAAATTAAATCTTTTACAAAAACCAAAAGACTACACATTTGTATTTCTGCTCTTTCTGCCATTTTTTAAGAAAGAACTTACTAGTCCGCTGTATATGCGACGAATTTTGACGTTACCTGACGGAAATTTACTATCACATAGCAATGTTGATAGGCTAAACAGTATTGACTATTTCCGCGAAATTGAGTACGGCGGTGAGGGGTTGCGTATAAATAATTTACGTTACGTTGGACCTGACAATAAGAGTGTTTTCAAACATGTACTCAACTACCCTCGACTAAAGTCGAGGGGTTGAGACGGCTAGAACGCTGAAGCGTTCTTTCGACGCGGACTATCCCATTTCTAATGGACCATGGTGAATAATCTCTCCGTCTTGCTGTTCGATATACGCCTGGATCATCTCGTCTGTTACGTTGCCGCTGGAGGCGGCAAAGTAACCTCGTGCCCAGAAATGTCTGCCCCAGAAGGTTTTTCTGAGGTGCGAGAAGTTGGCGAGAATTTTATACGAACTCTTACCCTTGATTTTTTGCGCCAGTTCGCTAATCGATAGGTACGGTGGGTATGAGAGAAAGAGGTGAACGTGATCGGGGGCTAATTTACCGTTGATTATCTCTACGTCCAGTTCGGTGCAGATTTGACGGATGAGATCTCTGATATAGATGCCTACTTCGCCGATAAGAATTCTTTTTCGGTACTTAGGAACCCAGACCAAGTGAACTTTTAGATCATATTTGCTGTGGGTGGTAGTACGGTAATGCAACATACCTCGTACTGTAGACTAAACGATCGTTAAGCTGAAGCCTCCGCCTAAAGGCGGGGGATTCTCGACCCTCCCCGTGGATGATTATTGAGTTCCGACGCCTGTCCAAGCTGTTCCACCTATAAGGACAGAAACTGTGCCGACGCCAGCTGTGCCTTGTGCGACTTGGAGATTGGCGGTCGGTGTCGTCGTCCCAATCCCGACATTGCCACCAAGCAATTGGATAGAACTTCCAGAGATTTTTAAAGGAGCAAATGTTCCCCCAACATCATTAAGAGATGAAAAATTAACACCAGCATTATTTAAAAAAGTTAACTCACCTAACCCAGAGCTTGCAGCTGGATTAATCCTAAGGCTTCCTGTAGTTCCAGAACCCGCCCATGAACCATCGCTTGTGTGCATTCTAATAGATGAAGTATCAACATATTTTGTTGTCACTAGATCCATTAATGATCCAGGCGTCGATGTCCCAATGCCCACATTCCCTGCGGAGTCAATTCGCATTCGCTCAATTGCAGCGCTTGTGGTGGCGGTGCCGAAGACGAGTTCTGTGGAGTTGACTGTGGTGCTAAATGTGTCATCCGCCTCTGCCCAGATTGAGGCTCCAGCCAAAATTGCATCACTGCCAGGTGTGGCAAGCGGAGAGTTAAAATTAATTCTTCCCAACTCATCACCATCTACAATTGTTAATTCTTTAGTCGCAAGCGTAAGTATTCCCGCTCCCACCGCCCCAGTCCCCACCGGCCCCTGCACATCTAAGAGCGATTGCGGAGCAGTAGTGCCAATCCCCACATTGCCAGAACTTAAAATGGTCATTTTTGCAGCGTCCGATGGCCCAATCATTAAGCTTGTCGCAGTATTATTTGTAATACCAGTTCCAATCGCAATCGCGCCAGTTGCTGTAATTGTGTTGCTCTTTCCTACTACAATTGTATTTGATAAAACCGATGCACTACTT
This sequence comes from bacterium, assembly GCA_030647555.1. NCBI lineage: Bacteria > bacterium. The sequence goes on from JAUSJG010000005.1 coordinate 34,558, forward strand.
ATGGAATTATTTATACCTAGAGCAAGATTATCAGCAGAAGTAGTTGCTAAAGCAATGCTATTGCCATATCCAAAGGCAACTTGTCTGTTTCCGTTGGCTACAATACTATTCGACACTCCAAAAGCTACGTTATACCATCCAGAACCAGATGCATTGCCATAACCAACATCCCAAGAAAAAGCTCCGCCTGTAGTATTACTCTCACCAATTGCCCCATTAGCATTACCAGTATCCCCCACAGTGTTGCTTTTCCCAATGCTTACGTAATTCGACATCGAAATAATGCCAGATGTATTTATATTTCCGTTTACATCCAAAACTGACCCAGGCGTCGCCGTCCCAATCCCAACATTGCCGGCAGAGTCAATTCGCATTCGCTCAATTGCGGCGCTGGTAGTGGCTGTGCCAAACACAAGCTCTGTGGAGTTGACTGTGGCTGAGAATGTGTCGTCGGCTTCTGCCCAGATTGAGGCTCCCGCGAGTATTGCGTCTGAGCCGGGTGTGGCAAGCGGAGAGTTAAAATTGATTCTTCCCAATTCATCGCCATCTACGATTGTTAGTTCTTTAGTTGCAAGAGTAAGTATTCCAGCTCCCACCGCCCCAGTCCCCACCGGCCCCTGCACATCTAAGAGCGATTGCGGAGCCGTTGTCCCGATGCCGACATTGCGATTACTATCCCAGCTCATCACAGTTCCACCATCACGACCAAGATTGATTGTACTTCCATTACCATGAATAGTGAAAGTAGTGATAGGGGCGAGAGTTGCGCCAGTAATAAATTGATTGGCTACTGTTGACGTTGCTAATGAACCTATCGCAATAGATGCCTCATATTGAGACGATGCACTATTACCAATAGCAACATTACCCCTGCCATAAAGTGTAGCTGTACTTGCCCAAGCTCCAATAGCAACGCCTTGCCAGCCACCGGAAGCTAGATAGCCAATGCCAACGGCCGTATAACTAGAAACGGAACCACTACCAATGGCAGTACCGCCTGCATAAGGGACATTTGCATTATATCCCACCGCAGTTGCAAGTTGATCTCCTACCGTAGCACCAGCACCAAACACTTCTGTTTGACTCAATCCTTTGTTATTGCTGAACTCACCGGCGCTCGTAATCCGTGCCCTTGTACCGGCGGTGATCGCATCTGGGTTCCACTGCGTGAGGTCGACTGACTGAGACGAGGCACCTTGTACGATAAAGCCGATGCGCGCAGCAACAGAGTTCAGAATATGTAACTGTGCCGTCGGACTCGTCGTCCCAATTCCAACATTGCCAGCAGAGTCAATTCGCATGCGCTCAATTGCGGCGCTGGTGGTGGCGGTGCCGAAGACGAGTTCTGTGCTGTTGTTGGTGATACTGAAAGTGTCGTCAGCTTCTGCCCAGATTGAGGCTCCTGCCAGAATTGCGTCACTGCCAGGTGTGGCAAGTGGAGAGTTAAAATTGATTCTTCCCAATTCATCACCATCTATTATTGTCAATTCTTTTGTCGCAAGCGTGAGTATCCCAGCTCCCACCGCCCCAGTCCCCACAGGCCCCTGCACATCAAGCAAAGACTGCGGAGCAGTCGTCCCAATACCTAATTGGCCTGCGGGAGTTAACAACATTCGAACATCATTCTGCCAACCACTTATCCATTTCCACGCACCAAGGTCACCAGCACCCGTTCCTGTTCCAAGATGAAAAATCATATTAGATAAAGAATTTGCTGCATTTTGTGTTGAAATAGTCAACGCATACTGAGCGTTTAATGTTGCACCCGGATAAGTAGCACCACTCGCCAACTTCAAAGATGCAGGGCTGGCGCCGGAAGAATAAATGTAACCACCATTAGCTATAGTTACATTTCCATTAACATCCAATGCAGTTGCTGGGCTTGCAGTGCCAATCCCCACTCTTGCATTCGTCGTGTCCACATTCAGCACATTGGTTGTGCCATCGGCTTTGTTGATTTGGATGGCGGTGGTGCTGTCGGCTGATGGATAAATTTTTGGAGTAATAATTCCACTGGTTGTAGAAATTAAACCTGAAGCATCAATTGATTTATCCCAACCGGAACCGATCACTAATGCCGTTTCTGTTCCCGCGCCACCGGTGATACCGGCGATATTAATACCGTAAAGCGTGCCTGCCGATATTCCCGACGTAGCAATGTTGATCCCCCGTCCCGTGTCACCGGCTTCTCCTGAAGGTGTAAACACGATATTGATTCCGGAATTTGTGTCCGCGCCGGCATCGGCGGTAGAAGTGAAGTCGATAGATAAACCATCGACGCCGTTGGTGACCGTGCCATATCCACTGTTGCTAATCGCTATCATGTCGGCTGTCGGTGCTGATGCCGACGCAAGTGCTAAGACGCCACTGCTAAAGGTAAAGCCGGTACTGCCGGTTAAACCGCTACCGCTGGACCAATAGGCCACTTGCCCCGCGACGCCGGAACCGGTAACACCGCCAATACCGGAAACGGACGCGCACTGCCAAGTTTTAGCGGTGTTGTTCCAAGAAAGAGTTTCGCTTGCACCGCAACCATGCAACAAACTTAATTGGTTACTCGCGCCCACGAATTCCAAACCGGAATACGAACTGGTTGTGGCGGTGGAAGCGGTTTCCGAATTTAGAACAGCCACACTAAGCGTGCCACTGGTTGTCACCGGCCCACCGGTTAAACCATTTCCTGAAGCAACACTGGTGACCGTGCCGATTCCGCCTGAACCACCCGCTACTGTTGCCCAGTACAAATTACCACTGATGTCAGTTTTTAATACTTCTCCGGCTGAACCGGCGGCGGTTGGCAAAACATAAGCAACGTCTACTGTTTGCGAACCGCTATTCGCGAAAGTGGTTTTGTAGGTGCCATTTTTGATCCCCAACAATCCGGTTAACGTCGCGCCGGCGAAAGTTGGGCTGTCACTTGTTGTTAAGCCGGCCACCGCGGATTGATTCAACGTTTGCCAAGTTTTATCGCCACGATAATATTGTCCGGATGTACCGGCGGAAACTGCCGACTCTTTGTCGTTAAAAGTTGTCCAGTTGGCGGATGTTAAGAAACCTTTGGCTACGCCACTGGCAGATTGGCCATTGGTGTAATCTAGCGCGATTAGTCCGCTTACGGCGTTAAAGTCGCTGGCGGTGAATGTGGAAATACCTTTTGTGGAACCATCGGCGGAAGCGTCACTTATACTGCCGGTGAGACCATTACTGGAGAGCGTGAGAGTTAACGGGCTGGTGCCACTGGCGGAAGTGATACGATAAGTGTAGCCGGCCGTCCAGTTGACGGAATTATCGGTGATGGTGGTGAAGGCGGACGTACCGTTACCTAAAACCAAACCTGTTAGTGTACCTGCGCCGGTGCCACCGCGAGAGACGGAAAGATTATTTTCACCGGCCAGCGTACTGGTACCGGACCAATAAGCAACTTGATTTAGAGAACCGGAACCACTGATACTGCCCGACGCATTTTGCGCAGAAATTTTTAAACCATCAATGGAGATACCTGCGCCGGCTTCCAATTTTACAGCACCGGATTTTCCTTGGAGCGAATAAACAACATTTCCGGCGGTAATTTTTCCACTTCCCAAATCGACGTTGACGCCTTTTCCCGTAACATCACCGCCAAGTGTTAACGCACCACCAATATTTGTTTTATTTGTCTGAACATCGCCATTGAAAACCGACGGAATGTTCATTTCAAAATAACGAGTGTATTTTTCTGCCGTGTCCGCTAAAACTGTCGGCTTTGCGTCCGTGAAACTAATGGCCGGAATTTGCTCGGCACTCATATTTTGAGCGATCAACTTTTTTGTCTGATTTTCTTGTTTAGTAACTCGTTTTATTTCCCACGCCGAGACACCCGCGATAAGAGCCATCGCCGTGACAGTAAGCAGAGCGATTCCAACGAAGCCGGAGGTTCTAGTTTTTATGTTCATTTAGCGTTGATTTTCTGTGTGGGAGTTTATTAGTAATTATAGCACGAAAAAAGTCACAAAAATGCCCTAAAATCGGCTGATTTGGGGTAGTTATCCACAGTTTTATGGTCTTTTGTTAAATTGTCCACACTTTGCTTAAAAAACAGCTTATTTAAGCAGGGGTGTGGATAACGTACCGCATATTTTCGCAGTGCTGTCAAAATTTTCGGGTCGGACTTTTAATCATAAAGGTCCGACCCGCATTGGACGTAGGGTCGGACTCCTCAAGGGGTCCGACCCTCACAGGTTCGTCGCCACCAATCAAGACCTCAAATCTTCCGTCAAGTGGTACATC
>JAUSJG010000006.1 GCA_030647555.1 bacterium
ATCAAGTTAGTTGTAGGTGCCAACCAGGTACCGACCCTGGTCTGGCCTGTCCAGGGTCGGTCCCTGGTCTGTGTTAATATGATTCTCCCCTCACGCCTTTTTAGCGGCACTATGATTTCTACGTTTGGACGCGTTGTTGGCACTATTATTTCAATTGCCACTGTTGCGGTGATGACGCGGGCGCTGATCGGAATGTTAGGTGCAGAAGCCGGCGTGCAGGCTTATGGTGTTTATGCGGCGGTGTTGGCTTATTTATCGATAGTGGCCATTTTTGCCGATGGTGGGCTTTACCTTATTTTTACCCGTGAAGCATCACGGGACGGTGCGGACGAACGGAAAATTCTTGAAACGGCTTGGCTACTGCGTTTGGTGGCGATCATCGCAACAATCATTGTTGCGATAATTCTGGCGTTACTCTTGCCTTATCAGCACGCAATTCGTGTTGGCGTTTTGGTTGGTGTTTGGGGAATTGCTTTCCAGCTTGGTAGCCAGTTATTTATGGGGGTGTTTCAAAAAAAGTTACGGTTAATGGCACCGGCGGTGGCGGAGGTTGCCGGCCGGGCAGTTCAGCTAATTGCTGTTTTAGTTTTTGCATATCTACAACGCGGTATTTATTTCTTTTTGGTTGCCTTTGTTTTAGGGACAATCATTACTTTTTATATCAACCTGCGGGGCGCGCAAAAACTAATCAATTTTTCACTGTTTTCCCGTCCGGATTGGGCACTACTTAAAAAATTATTTTTAGAAGCATTGCCAATGGGTTTGTCATTAGTCTTGTCGGTAATCTTTTTTAAAGTAGATTCAGTGATGCTTTCGTTTATGAAACCGGCGCAAGATCTGGCCTATTACGCTTTGGCATATAAAGTGTTGGAAAGTTTGTTGTTTTTCCCGGCGATGATTGGCGGATTGCTTTTGCCGATCTTTTCCCAAGCCTCCACGGAAAAAGCGACGGGAGTGGTTCCACACTTGAAATCTTCGTTTGATATGTATTTATTTGGAGGGTTGCCTCTCGCGGCAACATTGTGGGTACTTTCCCCGAGCATTGTGCGCATTCTGGGCGGAGTTGCTTTTGATCCCGCTATACCGGCCTTACAAATCTTATCGTTGGCATTGGCGGTACTGTTTTTTGGTAATCTTTTCGGGTCGACAATTGTCGCGATCGGAAAGCAAAAACAATTAGTGTATCTGTATGGTTTTTTGGTCGTGGTGAACATTGTTCTTAATTCAATTTTCATCCCTCATTATTCGTTCATGGGCGCCGCTTGGGTGACATTGGTAACGGAAATATTGTCTACCGCAATTGCGATAATAATTCTCGCCAAATATGGTGTTTGGGGTATCGGCACAAAACGTACGTCCAAAATTATTTTGGCATTTATTGCCTTTGTTGTTTTTCTGTTTTTGCCAGGGCCCGACTATTTGCGGGTAACCAGTGGACTTGTTGCGTATGCCGTAGCACTGTTTTGGTTAAAAGCCGTGTCTTGGCGACAGGTTAAACAATGTTTAGGCATTAGACGAGACCATGTCGACGCCTAAATTATCAGTAATTATCCCGGTGTTCAACAATCTGGCGACCTTGCCGAGGATATTGGAATTGCTTGAGAAACAGAACAAAACTATGTTTCACGAAGTTGTGGCGGTCGATAACGGTTCTACGGATGGAACGCTGGCTTTCCTGTACGAACAGCAAAAAATTAAACCTGGTTATTTAAATGTTTTAGTCGAAGGCAAGCGGGGTGCCGGGTCGGCCAGAAACACCGGCGCGATGACGGCCAAGTCTCCCATCCTGCTCTTTCTTGGGGGCGATATTTTGCCAGCCGAAAATTTACTATTGCGTCATTATCAGGTGCATTTGGAAAATCCGGATCCCAAGATTGGTTGTCTTGGGTTTGTTACATGGGACCGCACTTTGCCTCCCACACCCTTTATGGTCTATTTGGAACATGGTGGTCCGCAAAATGCGTTTGGGGAAATTGCCGGCAAGAATTTTGTCGATCCACGCAAGTATTTTTACGGGTCGAATATTTCCTTGAAAAAAAAGATGTTTGAAGACGCCGGTGGTTTTGATACTGAACACTTTTCCGGGTATGGCTGGGAAGATTTGGAACTGGGCATCCGGCTTGCCGACCGGGGTTTTAAGCTTTTCTACGAACCGCAAGCGAGAGGTTGGCATAGTCATAAAGTAACACTTGAGAATGTTGAAAGACGAATGATGAATGTGGGTATGGGGTACGTGATGCTCAAGAAATTACATCCAAATGTTGAAGGTCTCGATCTTGCTATTGAGCACAAAAAGTACTGGCTACGGAGGCTGGTTTTTGGAGGCCCAATTGGTTTAGTTGTCAGTTTTTTGGCCTCTTGGTGTGAAACAAGAATCGTCGCGAAAACACTGTTTCGGCGAGCAATTTCACTCCCGTTCTACATTGGTGTTCACCAGGCGATGCAAAAGAAGGGGAAAAGTGTGGATAAGGTGAATAGTTAGAATAGTCGCAATAATGTCACTAATTGCTATGATAAATTGGCTAACAAAAGCGCAAATACCGTATTTAGTTAAGTTGTGTATTTGGCGGTCGGATTGGTTTATCACAATGTTATCCACAGAGTTGTACACAAATAGGGAACAGTTTTACATTTATGATGCAAAGATGAAAAATAAAGCCAAGGAGTTGAAATTGGTGGGGTTTGCGTTTCCTCCCTTTAACAAAGGGAGGCGGGGAGAGATTATTAATAATATGTGCAGTTATGGCTCATTACTTAATCCACCCTCGCCCTCCTTTGAATAAAGGAGGGAAACCCTATGTTATCTAAGGACACCTTTTTTGTTATTGTGCATTGGGGCAGTCAAGAGCTGACTCAAAAAGCGGTTTTGAGCGTGCAAGCTGGAGCTCAAGCGGATAATAATCAAATAGTAGTGGTTGAGAATGGAATGCCTTCAGGTGTGACTTCGGATCTTGCAAAACTAATTAGTCTGCCCTCAAACAAAGGATACGCGGGCGGTGTGAACGCAGGGATACATTACGCGCTGGAAAAAGGAGCGGAAAATATCTTAATTATGAACAATGATTTATTGTATATGGCGGGGTCGGCGGAAGCGATGCTGGCCGAGGTTAAGAAAGGCTTCGGCTGTGTTGGGGCGACTGTTTCAGAAGGTCAGAAAGAACCTACTTTGGCCGGCGGTTTTGTTGATTGGTTTCGTGGAAGAACACATTTTGTGTTCAACAAACAATCAATAAAAAAAATGCATTATGTGTCGGGGGCTTTTCTACTGATAACCAAAAAATGTTTTTTGGATGTCGGTGATATGCCGGAAGTCTATTTCCATACATGGGAGGACGTCGCCTGGGGTTTTCGGATGCGAGAGAAAGGTTGGCAATTGGGTTTTGCGGAAACACCTGTTATTCCCCATCTTGTGTCACAGTCGTTGTCGAAAAGTAAATTGAAGACTTATTATCTGGTGCGAAACGGCGCGTTGTTTGTGCGTGAATACGCGCCTTTTTGGGCGAAACTGTGGTTGATTGGTTTGGAGCCGTTACGTTTGCTGTGGGCGCGAATAAGGGGCCGAGAAGAGATTGTAAAAGCGTTGCGAGACGCAAGGAATAATTTAGGTGGGCGTCACGCACCTGCGACCACTCCCGAAGTGGCTCCGTGGGCCACTTCGGGAGTGGTTCGGGGTTCGGTTCTATCGGTCATTATCGTCACACATCAATCACAGAATGACATCGCCGCCTGTCTCAAATCGGTTCAAAAAGAATCGGTTGGATTAAAGACAGAAATTATCGTCGTTGATGCGGGGTCAACGGATGATACAAAAACTGTTGTACACCAAAGTTGTACAACGGCAAAATATATTCAACTGCGTAATGTCGGTTTTGCTTCGGCGGCAAATCTGGGCGCGTCGCAAGCAACAGGCGACATTCTCTTGTTTCTTAATCCTGATGCAATTCTTATGGATGGGGCGCTTAGTATGTTAGAACAACGTTTTGGGGGACAAAACAATATCGGTATTGTCGGTGGTTTCTTAATGTCTGCGCCGGAAACACCCGAAAAATGGCAAGCCATGCCATTTCCAAGTTTGAGGAATGTATTGTTGAGTCACTTCGGCAGATTAAATAAAACCGATTTGTTATTTCCTCAAATCCTGTACCCTGTACCCTGTACCCTGGTGCCCTGGGTGTCGGGTGGTGCTCTTAGTATAAGGAAAGAGGATTTTATCAATATCGGTGGATTCAACGAACGTTATTTCCTGTATTTTGAAGATGTGGATTTGTGCCGGAGAATGCGGGACGCGGGTTTTGGTGTTTACCTGGATCCGCAAATGCGGGTGCTTCATCAGGGAGGCAAGAGCGCCAATCAAGAACAAAGGGTGCAGGCTTATGATCGTTCGCAGGGGACATATTTTTTGGCACATCGGCCAATGTGGGAATATCTAGCGTTATCTGTTTTTCGTTTTTTCTTTAGGTCTTGGGTTGAGTTGGTTATTGGTTTGATTTTGGTGGGAATAGCAGTATTTGGGGCGACCACAAACCACTGGCTTTTGATAAGTGTTCTTGGGATTGCTGTGGTTGCGATACTGGCAACAATAAAGTGGCCACACGTCGGCTTGTGGTTGCTTGCCGGTTCAATCGTGTTTGGTCAAACGGTCCGTTTTAGCGGTGGTGCTATTAACGGCACGGTGACGGATTTTATTTTGCCATTGGTTCTTGTTGGTTTGTTTTACGCGGTTGTTGCTCGAAGGCGAGTGCCCGTCTTGGTAGATGTTGTGGTCAGGGGTTGGTGGTTACCGGTGGCAGTTCTGCCGGGAATTCTTTTGGCTTGGCAGAGATTGCCAGTACAGGATTTTGTTATTGCTTTTTCGTATTGCTTGAGATTGTTTGCGATTCTCTCGTTAATCCCATTAGTACGAGTACTGCGCGTGTCTTTTTCTTCTGCCCGCAAGACGATTCTTATGGTGGCGATAGTTTTAGTGGGGCTTGGTTTTTTGCAGTTACTGGTGTTGCCTTCCCTGCCACCCCAAGGAGATACATTTTTTTCACAACTTTTTCTTAGGTATTCCGGCGGTGGGTGGGACCCACACCAATTGCGCCTTTTTTCAACGTGGTTAGATCCAAACTTTCTAGGGATGTTTTTTGTGATGGCGCTCGCGCTGATTTTAGGCACCTGTACCGCTCCAGGAGCGGAGCAAGGTTGCTCCGCTCCTGGAGCGGTACAGAGGTTCGGCTTGATGTTGAGTGGATTAGTCGGACTTATTATTTTTACCGCCCTTGCGCTAACCCGTTCGCGGGCGTCATTCTTGGCTTTGTTTGCGATGTTGGTTGTCTATTTCATCTTTACTAAGATCAAGCGGATATTTGTGCCGGTCATTACCGTTTTGGTGTTGGCGTTGTTACTGTTCCCCGCTTTATCGGCACGTATTTTCGTTGCACCCCTGGCCGACCCCACCGTGCAGTTGCGTCTGCAATCTTGGCAACAAGCGATTTGGCATTTTGAAAATTTCCCCCTGTTTGGGATGGGATACAACGCTTATGGAGTTGAGCAAATGGCTTCGGGAAACGTGATGAACCAAAATATTCATTCCTTGGCTGGGACCGACAATTTTACTTTGTTAGTTCTTGCAACCGTAGGCATATGGGGTGTGGTGATTTTATTGTTTGGAATGAGTCGATTTGTTGCCGGACTAATTGCGGGTGCTCGCCAAAATCAAACGGAAGCCTTAAGTGTTTTGTTGGTTTTGATCGCTTTATTTGCGCACGCACAATTTATTCAAAGTTTTACGTATATACATTTGTTGTTGCCCGTTGCGCTTTTGATTGGCACGAATAAAAGAACATGATTACGCTCTTTCCGGCAATCCTGATCTTTATGGCTTGTTTTTTATTCGCGCTCACCCGACCTAAAATCGCGATTTATTTACCGCTTGTATTTAGCTCGGCGTATTTGGTAAAAGCGCAGATTTTCGGGCTACCATCCACCCTATTGGAAATAATTTTAGTAGCGGTTTTGTTGGGCGTGTGGGTGGAATTTGTGATTAACCATCGTACCGATCCCGGAACGGAGCAACCTTGCTCCGTTCCGGGATCGGTACGGGTAGTAAGCAGATCGACCATAATCTTTTGCGGATTGTTTTTGATTGGAGCGACCATATCTGCTTTAATCGCGCCACACCCGTATACGGCTTGGGGATATTGGAAAGCGATGGTGGTAGAGCCAATCCTTTACGCGTTAACGCTGTTTTTTCTCGTTGAAAAGGAAAAAAGGGCGGAGGGTATTGTTAGAGCGTTATTGCTTGGCGGGCTTGTAAGCGTGATTCTTTCGTTGTTTACGATGGGTTTTGGCGTCGATTTTGGGCGTTTTAAGGGGATTTACGATGTACCGAACTCGTTGGCGCTAATTGTTGCACCGTTATGTGCGATGAGTTTGGTTGGTAGTTTATTGAGTTGGCGTGGGAGGTTCGGTTTACCGGCGACCGATCCAGGAACGGAGCAAGGTTGCTCCGTTCCTGGATCGGTACGGTTGGTTGCGCGACATAAATTAGTATTTGCATTATTAGCAGTAGTTTTTGGTTCAGTTTTAATTGCGACGCAATCTTTGGCAGGCATAATCGCCGTAGCAATTGCCGTATTGGTCATAATTTTAATGGAAAATAAAGGATGGAAAGGATTTTTAGTGATCGCACTCTTGATTGTTTTGGGTTTAGGATTACAAATATCAACCGGAAAACTATCTCATTTATTTAATCAACAATCGTCGTCGTTTATTGCCCGTGAACAGATTTGGTATACGGCGTCTAGAATGATCAAACAGCATCCGATTCTGGGAACAGGACTAGGAACATTTGAACCAAGCTATCAAGATGAATTAAGAAGGTTTTCCAATTTTGACTTAATATCTCCTCTCGAGTGGGTCGTGCGTGATCCGCACAATGTGGTTTTATCTTTCTGGTTAAATACGGGCTTACTTGGGCTCGGCGCGATGGTTGTTTTGTTGGTGTTGGCTCTAAAAAGATTGATCGTCGCGCTTAAAGAAACGCATGATCAATATCGGATAATGTTTGGTGTGGCGTTGCTGACGCTAATCATCTTCGGCCTATTCGACGTCCCCTACTGGAAAAACGACCTGGCGCTGATTTGGTGGGTTTATTTACTTTGACCGTTACCGAATTTTGGGTTTTTAAGTTCCTCGGCAAACTGCGGGTGAATAGTGTTCAATATAACCCACGAAATTAGTGCTATCACAAGGCCAAGGATCGACCTTGTAATAATCTGTTTTCCTTCTTCGGCAAATTTCGCATTACCGGACGCGGCGAAGTAATAGAATGAACCAATAGCGATGTATATAGCGGCCGCAAGCACGCAAAGCCCAACTCCAAGTTGAAGAAGGGCCTGTGTGAGACCAAGCATATCATCAGCATTTTTTATAGGTTTATTGAGGTCGTCGCTACTGGTTGCCGCCAAACTTGTACCTATTATGCTAAAAAATAGAAATGTTATTAGAAGGATTCCATAAAATAGTTTTCGGTCACGGATGGTGAAATTCATATTAAAATAATTTTACCACATAGTTCTTAGTAACCAAAATAACTTTTTATATTTATCCAGGTACCCTGAATAATTTCATTTGCCGTTGTGGCGGGGTTATTTGTTATGTCTTGGAATAGTTTGGAGTAGCCTCCTACATAGTAATCCCAATTTTGTTGATAATAAACAATAAGAATTATCATTATTATCACACAGAGAATAATTAGTAAGATTACAAAAATAACCGGCAGACTAGCCGCGCCGACATAAGCAAGAACCTGTAATGTGGCGGACACTAAGGCACGGCCGGCGGTTTGCACTAGTTGTGAACCTGCTGTTTTAACGGCCGAACTCGCTACTGTTTTTGCGGCTTGGCCGGCTACTTGTGTTGTCGCGCTTCCGGCTTCAGTTGCAGCGGATTTTGCCAAGCCTTGTTTAATCTGTTGAGTTCCTTGGCGAAGGGCAAAATTTCGAAGCTCGGAGCGATTTCTTTTTTGGCGTTCTTCCTCTTCTCGGGCCCCTATTTCCTCTTCGTTTGGTTCTTCTTGGCCGGACAGACTATCGATTGGGGACATTACTTTATTCTACAGGTACTTCACTGACGGGTTCGATAACACCGGTTCCCATATTGGAGCTATCCATATCGTCTTGCGCCATTTCTTTACGCGCTGCCTCAATTTCCAAAACCTGGCGAGGATCACTGGTGATGATCTGATCTTCCGCGTAAGAGGCCACGATTTTAATGGCAACGTGTTTTAGCCCTGCAAAAAACAGGCCTTCCCCCACATCACTCTCGAGCAACAGATACTTCTCTCCTTCCGTTAGATAGAAAGTGTCGGCAATAAGGTCGATAGCGGCCGGCGATTGGCGCAATAAAATCTGAATACTGGAGTTGGTAACGATCGGCTTGCCATAGCGTGATGTTAAGAAGTCGGTGATGTCCTGGGTAATCGTGGTAACGCCTAAATAGTATTTGCGGGCACGCTTGGCGATGCCGAATAAGAACTGGGCCGATTCTTCGTGTTGCATCAGTACCCACGCTTCGTCGATTACCAGAATGCGCTTTTTCATGTTGGCGCGGATGCGCTTCCAAATAAACTGTAAAACCACGTACATGGCCATGGGGCGCAATTGTTCTTCCATATCGCGTAAGTTGAACACAACCAGCTGTGATCCAAGATCAATATTGGTTGCGCGGTTGAACACGCCAGCATACGTTCCTGTAACGAATTGTTGAATACGCAGGGCCAAATCTTTCCCGCCGTCCATATCTTTTAGAATGTTGTAGAAATCTTCCAAGGTCGGTGCTTCAATGTTGAATGTTCGACTTTGCGGGGTGATATCTTTGAGAGCATAAGTTTCCCAGACAGCCTGGTCGACGATAGACTTCTCTTCCGCGGAGAGGCCGTCCGCCATAATTCCGATTAGACCGGTGATGTGAGTAATGGTTTCACGCAAAACGTCTTCCGGATTATCGTCGTCGCGCAACGGCGGTAAATCAAACGGATTGATGCGATGTTCGGAAGAAATAGAAATACGCAAGAAAGTGCCACCGGTAGCTTGTGCCAAGTAGCGGTATTCGTTTTCCGGGTCGATAGCGATCACGTCGATGCCGAACATCATACTGCGCAAAATTTCCAATTTAACGGTATAGCTTTTTCCGGCACCGGACTTGGCGAAGATCACCGAGTTGGCGTTTTCCATCGAAAAGCGATCGAAGATGATCAGGGAGTTATTGTGGCGGTTGATGCCGTAAAGAATACCGGTGTTGGAAGTAAGGTCGGAGCTGACAAACGGGAAAGTGGTGGAAATGGGGGATGTATTCATATTCGTGTTCACTTGCAGAACATCGTGACCAATTGGCAGAGTGGACACAAAACCCTGCTCCATCTGATAAATAGCCGGTTTTACGTAAATTAGTTTTGCTTCCAAAACCCCTTCGATTCTGGCAACGGCATCGTCCAACTCTTTCTTATCCTTGCCGTGAACCGTGAAGTAGATACCTAACTTGAAAAACTTTTCCGTGCCTTGGATAAGACGGTCACGCAGTTCTTCGATGTCTTGGTAGGCGGTTTCCAACATCGGATCGCGTACTTGGCCCTTCTCTTGCGCCATCGCAATGGAAGCTTGCACTTGGGCTACTTTCTTCTTGAGATTTTTGAGGATTGTGCCGGAATCAAGCGGGTACATGAACATGGATATATCAAGCTCAACATCCATATTGATAATTGGCGCCAACCAAGTTGATTGCAGGAAGCGCGGATAAGTGAAGGTAAACAATGTTGCCACAAACTCCCCGGATAGTTCCACAAAACGCGGAGTAATGTTTAATACGGACGGCGCGATAATATCGCGCAGTGTGGCCACACCTTCGCGAAAAATCTTTTCGTGTTGTTCAAGTTTCTGTTTTTGTTGACGCAAAACAGCGGATTGTTTGCTCGTATCGGGTTTTTTAGAGAAGAGAGGCATGGAGTTTGTGTTGGTTTAAGTTCGTCTTTGCGAGGCCTTTCAAGGCCGAAGCAATCTCTCGCGTCACGAAACTGAAGGGATTGCTTCGCTTCGCTCGCAATGACTGGCGGGTGTTCATACGTCTCGTGATTGCCGCTCTTGATAAAGTCTCTGCGCTTCTTCGAGATCGGGGGCTTGTTTGGTAAAGTTTTTTGAATTATTGTCCGGTTCATTGGACGCGATTTCCGCGATTGTTTCCGGTTTGGCGTCCTCAATATCTAAGTCCTCAATGTAGGGCAATCTTTGGTTGCGAGACGTGTCCGGATTATAAAGCGTATAGAAAAGTTCGATAATTTCCTGGGTGTTCATCGGCACTAAACGCACACCAAGATTACGAAGGTTACCGGCCACTTGGTCCACACGCTGCCAAAGTTGGTCTTTGTAGCGTTCAAATTCGGTTTGGTTGTAGGCGGAGAGGCCACCACGAATTTTTAGCCCCTTAAAAAACTTAGAGAAGCTCCCCTCCTCTTTCACCTGGGAAACACCAAAAGGAATGATGATGTAGAAATTCTTGGTCATCACATTGCTTACTTTTACCAATTCTTTGATATATTCCTTGTATTCTTGCAGTTGAATTTTCATTAGTTCGCTGTTCTGTCCTTCTTCACGCAGGTCTAGCTCTTTTAAGTAGGGTTTGATATCAATTTGGCGGGAGGTTACCAAGACTTGGATAGGAAAGGAGATGGAATTAATGAAATCTTGGTAACCGAAAATAATGGCGTCCTGTTCTTGTTCACTTTTGAGAGCAAAGTTGAGACTGCTGGCCATGAGGATGGCACGGAACGAACCGTCACGGAGAATTACAACACCATCGCGAATTTCCGCAATGTCGAGATATTGCTGTGCGGAATACTTACTTTTCTTTTTCGGGGTGAGATTTGTGTTTGCCATTTCTACTAAGGGTACAGGGTACAGGGTACAGGAAATTAAGGACGCAGTCCACTGATTATTTTATATAACATACGAATAATTTCTTCATTTAGGTTGTATAAAATGTTCATTTCATTTTCGGAAATGTAGCTTAGATCTCTTGAAAGAAGAAGGAAGGTTTCTAGCTCCGAAGCCGAACCAAGTGCAACTGATAGGAAGTACGCATATTCTTTTGTTGATCTTCTGTATCCTTCGGCAATATTGGTTGGCACTGAATAAGCGGCGCGGCGCATTTGACTTGTCATTCCATACATTTCCTCTCTTGGAAATTTTTTTGTGGCTATATAGATAGCCTTGGTCAGTTCAAAAGATTTTTGCCAAACGATGAGTTCTTTATGTGATCGCATGTGTCATTCGTTAGTAATCCTGTACCCTGTCCCCTGATCCCTGTACCCTCATCAGAAGCCCGCAGGAGCCTCAGCATCCTCGTTCACTGTGTGCCCCGAAGTATCAAGAATGCGAGCTAGTTTTTGAATGCGTGTTCCGTCAAAGGACTTCTTGATTGGCGCGCCAGGAGTATTTTTCCTTTCTTCTTTGGCTAATGCTTCTTTTTTGAGCGTGATGGTCTCGGCTTCCCAGCGTCTTTCCCAAATGAATTGCTTGCCAGTGAAGAAAAAATGGACGATGGAATACATATACCAAGTGAAGGAACGGCCGTTAATTTTGTAAAAGGCCAAGAGAATGGTGAAGATAAGAATTGGTATTGCCAGAATGATTGTTGCTTGCGGTGGCAGTGGCGAGACCCACAAGGCACCAATAATCAAAAAGGCCACGATGAACATGACAAATTGTTTGGTGTCTAAGGGGCCAAATATTTTGTCTTCAACATCGACGAATTGGGGAACTTGGTATTGTTGGGGCACGGGGGTGGGTTTAATATTTACCTGATTGAGTTATTTTTATGTTTCTTAATG
The DNA here is from genome assembly GCA_030647555.1 of bacterium. Lineage (NCBI taxonomy): Bacteria > bacterium. The sequence goes on from JAUSJG010000006.1 coordinate 11,867, forward strand.
TGTAGTAAGTCGGGAACAAGATTTGTATATTGTATTTAGTATATGGTATATGAAGTGCACAAAGTTTTCTCTTCCCCATATACTATATACCAAATACAATATACAAAAATGTTATTCAGGACGCGATACTACTGGTGGTGTTGGAGGTAATTTGCTTGGCAGTGGTTCAGGTGACTTTCGCAGATCCACAACATTTCTCGACGGCTTATTGGCAACTATTTGGGTTGATTGATCTTCCGGTTCCAGATCCCCTGCCCAGTCACCCATTGAGGTTGTTGGTTTGCCCGGAACAGCTGTAGCTTCAATCGTAGCCCGTTTTTGTTCGAGTGATTCCAACGGGCGTCCGGCTAGAGGTTGACGCGGAGCGGAAGTTTTCGTTGGTACGGCGCCTACACGGTGTTTTTTTTCGTAAAGCTGGGAAATTTGGAAATAATTTGGGGCGATAAGTTCCTTGGTCAGTTTGGAAGCAATATTTTGGGCGATCGCATCCGTTGTGCCGAGCTTGTTTTTTAATTCCTGCGTGAGATTGCCGGAAGTGATATTACCCAAAGCGATCTCGCGAATCGTGCGGGCGATATCGGAAATCTGATCTTCACTTAAACCATTTTCATCGCCAAGCAGGTAAATTAGAGAAGACGTTGTTTCTGCCCAGAGTGTTTGGCGGACATTTTCCGGCAGGTCGGACATAACGTCCGGATTGATAATGTTGGGGTCCACTCCGATGGGGTTGGCTTTAAGAAACAGCCACCAACTCGCTCGTTCTTCTTCTGTTTGTTTAGATAATGCCATAAATATATTTCACGGATTAATTCTGTTTATACTTGGACGCTCATTGTTGCGATTGAACCAGGGTATTTGTATGTTATTATTTGTGCATTTTGATTTTTCTCGCATAAGCAACGGTTGCATCTCTCTTTGGGTTGAAGCTTGTATCAAGTTCCATTTCGGCAATTTTTGCGGAAACGGCTTTCGCAAGTTCTTTGTCGGACGAAGAGGCGGCGGCCATTACTTGCGCTTGGCTTAATATATCATTACTTCCTGCATACCCCATGGCTTTCTTAAATTCACCAGCATCTGTTTTGGCAAAATCCTCAGGCTTCATTTTCTTGTAAGCTTCTACGACCTTGTTTTGTATTTCGGGGTCTTTGTCATTGGGGTTCATAGCTCTGATGGCCGCTTCCGGTGAACTCTTTGTCCATGCTTTTTCATATTTCTGACGAGCGGCGGAAGATTTTGGAATACGGTCTAGAATTTCTTTGCTAAAGTCTCCTTTAATTTTTTTGCTTGCATCTTCTTTAACTTTACCAAGTGATTCGTTTTCCATTAATTGCATAGCCGCAGCCGCTCCTTCTGCGCCTCCAGCATGCATTTTGGCTCTTAGGGTGTCATCATCCATACCCTTCATATCTTTTTGGTTTTCCGCTACTGCTTTGTTGTAGACGGCATCGCTTGCTGACTTGCTACCGAAAATACCGGCACCAAATTGAGCAGATCTGCCAGTTTTTGCGCTTGCAAGTTGGCCCGCACGTCGACTTGCCCAACCCTCTTTAACACCGGAATAAAGCCCAGTAGCACTTATTCCTGTCTTGTTTCGACCGTAATTTAGAGCCGCCTTTCCTACCAACTGTGCCGGCGCAACCGCCGCTCGGGCGGTGCCTTTGGTTACTTTTTGCGCGAAACCAATGGCGGCGCCGGCGCCAAGAATTCCGGCGGCACGCGCCACAACAATAGACATGATAATAAACAAGGAAACAAAGAACATATTGGCGAAGTTAAATAAGAAACCCAACTGATCGCCACCTGTTGAATCGTTGCCATAGATTAATTCTTGGAAGATTCCTTTGGAACCCGTATTGCCTCCCATCCCCATATCCACCATTCTAATAGCTAGTACCAGTAAAAAAATTACAACCGGAAGGAAAAAGGTGTATTGAATAAACTTTGTCCACCATTGTTTGGCATAGCTTTCTGCTTGAGGCACAATGCCGAGAGCAAACGGGACGGGAGCCAGCACCAAAAGCACTACCAAAATACCCACGCGTACACCCAGCATAAGGGCCAGCGTGATCATTGAAACACAAAACATCCCGATAAAAATTATTCGAATGAACCCTGAAAAGATGGTAGAAAAATTAGCTTGAGTCATTCCGTCACCTGTAAATTTTAGCTGTCCTTGTAAACCGCCCGTACGCATGGGGAACGCGATAGTGCCAATTAATTTGCTCGAGGAAAGGGTGATAGCGTCTGCAATGAAGCTTGATTTTGTTAGGGCCAAACTTAATCTGGAAGAGGGAGTACCTTCGGATCCAAATGTGGCCATATCACCACATTTTGCATTACCGCCGAGTCCTTGAATAGCCGTGGTGCACATCACATTGGCTACTTGGATGAAAGAACCGGCAATTACCAGGCTGAAATTTACCAGGAGGGCGGAAATAATTAATTTTGGCAGAAGACGTCGCATACCGTATTGTTCCAAACCAACAATGGTCGAGAAAGCGATTGCCAAAAGCACGAGAATATAGACAAAATTGAGCATATCGCGTGTAAACTTCCAAAATTCTTGGATTGTTTTTGAACCCGCTAAATTATTAACAGCAAGGAAAAGGTCGATAAATTGCCCTGCTACTTGCAGTAGCATCATCAAAACAGCCATCACCATATAGTTCACTAGGTCCACAATAAGCAAAACTGCGTTCATTAAAAAACCAACTACGGGAAATGTTGCGTTTTCAAGCCCCCGTTTCGCAAAGAGCGCAATAGCACTAGAAATAAAACTAGCACCAGAAGCAAGAGGTGCTTGCGCTTGTACTGTTTGTATTGAAAAAAATAATACTGCCGTAGATGCCAAAATTAAAAACAGAACCAGTAAGGTTTTTTTATGAGATATTAGTGATGAAAAAAATAATTTCATCACGATTAGGGGATGTAGATTAGAAATTTTTGGCCGGCAGTATTACGAACATCTTCGATTATGGCGGAATAAACCCCTTTTAGTGAGTTGCGATTTTTTATTGCCCAAACACACTGGGTGGGGGTTGGAAACTGGCTCGTGCTAATGGTTGTTGGGCCGTTACTTGTCGTACCGGAGACGTTATATAAAGAAGATGCATCCAAGTAGTAGGATTGCCATTGTTCGTTTGGTTGCGCTAACGGCAGACCAAGAAGTACCGCGGCGCCCTTGGCTTCGTCTGAAGAAATCGCGGGAACCTTATTCGCGCAAGTTGTCGCGAAGGTGTTGTTTTGGGTTGGAATATCTTGGAGTGAGCCGGGTAAACCGCCTGTTCCCCCGCTTCCACTACCACCCCCACTACCTCCTCCGCTCCCCCCGGTGCCTCCCCCGCCACCAAACAAATCACCGATTGCATTGTTATATCCGTTTTGTCCGAATAAATCTTGCATGCCCGGTGTTGTGCCACCAAAAAAATTACCGGCGTTCGAGTGTATCGCGTTTTGATTGTTTACTGCGTTAGTAACCATCGCAAGCCCTTGGGCAAGAAATGGCTCCATCGCAATTTGATCATACATTGGCGGGGAATTAAGGTTCCACCCTATGTCTTTTGCGTTTTCCGCTAAACCTTCGTTTGTTAGTTTAGGGTAGGAAACTGATTTAACTTGCTTTAATTTTTCGCGGGTGCCGTTAGCGCGTGGCATACTGAGCGCAGGATCCGAGTCTGCCACTGACGACGTGCCACCTGGCACAATCTCGGCCGCCACTTGCATCGACAGTGTGGTATCCGCTTTTGCTTTAACCAAGCTGGCAGGAATACCAATGGCATTTTTAGATGTGTCCGGTGTCGGCTTTTCGTCTGTCGCGGCCAATACCGATCCTGTTCCACGGACAGTAGAAGCACCTCGAGTAGTGCCGGGATTAGGACTTGCATTGGTACCGTATTTTTCTTCATCAATAAGTTTTGGCAGGTTGCTGGAATTGGTCGCTATTTGCATAGTATCGCTTACTTGTTGTTTTACGTCCTGCAATTCCGCCCTGGCGAGCATTTCTCTTCCCATTGGGTTTTTAAGAGGATTTAAACTCATTTCCATTAATGTTGCCCACGTGAACTTATCGTCTTGGCCACTTTGTAGGTCGGTTGCTTCTTGGTGTAATGAAGTAGTGCTATCAGCAGGGCTGTTTAGCTGAAACATTTGTGGTAAGGCGATAAATTTGTAATAATCCAGCTCTTCCTGTGGAACCTGACTTTTTCCCCACGATTCCAGTGTGTTGGGCATTTTTGTCTCACGGCCGGTGCCACTCAAATCGATACCCATGACGCCTTCCAGGGCGCGAAAAATTGGAGCAAAGTAGGCGTTGTAGGGATTGTAAATTGATCTGGTTCCTTGCCACTGAACCTTTGTGCTGTCCGGTTCGGCAACAGCGCCTCCCGCGCGCCATTCTTGTAATGTTCTTAATACAAAATCCCACGGAATGTTGGCTTCGGCTTTCCGTGTTGTTGAGATTGCAAAAACACACACAACAATAATGCCAATGAAAAGCAATTTGAGATTGATAACCTTACCGCGACGCATTTCCTGTTTCATTAGGGCAAAGTGATGATCCGTCGGAGTTTGACGGGCCGTAAATCAATTCATTGTTGCGACAGACCAAAAATGACAAAATTGAGCGAACTTCTTCCGCGTATGCGCGTTGGGCCAATTGTTGGCGGTAAAAGGCGTCGCCGTTATCGGAGGTAACCTGACGCACCATAATGCGTGGCAGGTTACTGCGTTCCTGTGTTTCCGGTTGCGCCGATGGCCCGGGAGTCGGTAAACCGCCTCGCGTAGCAATGTAGTTACCAACTATTTCGTCAGAGTAGATGCGGGCCGGATTGGAAGGGTTATAACTAGTTGATGGCGGTGATGGAGGGGTATAGGGGTCGGGGGAGTTTGGTGCTTCCACGTAATCCGCTTGGTTAAGCGCGGCCAAGAAATTATAGAAGACTTGTTGTTGCCCTTTATCGGTATAGAACATGGCATGCGGATCGGCGAGAGCGGGGGTGGCGAGGCTGAAGAAAAGAAACACTATTGAAAATAGAAATGCGAGGCGTCTAAGAGTCTTAGTCGCATAAGGGTACAGGGGGCAGGGTACAGGATGTAGAATGTTTTTTGTTTTTTTCTTTTGCATACACTAAGGGCAGAGTAAGTATACAACACTGACGAATTCTGTGGTATCGGTCGGTTCGTCGTCAACGCTAACCCACACCACCTCCGAAGAAGTCCATCCCCCTTCGCACAAGGCTACGGAGGGACAAAGAGCGTGGACCACTTCGGAGGTGAACACGACGATTCGTAGCGTGAGTCTTATTTCTCAAAGGTCCGTCGCTAAAACAACATTTTTAAGCGCGGAATAATTAAGAGAAACTAAAGTCTGATTTTCAATACCGATTTTTTTTCCGCGCGAACGCAAGTTGGTAACATCTCGATTAGTGGGTGTGACCTTAACCTCATAGGCAGTTTTATCATTGGCGATAAAATCAATTTCCGACTCCCCTTCTTGATCAGAATAAGTAAGGTTGTTTTCTATCCTCAAAATCTGAAAAATGCTCTGTTCAAGAAGCTGTCCTTCCGAAATTTTCCCCAAAAAGTTTGCCATACCGCAGTCACAAAAATAAACCTTTTTTCTGCCGGACACTTTTACATCGGCATTCCGACTAAACCTGGGCAACAGGGTGATAAAAAACGTTTGCTCAAGAAAATTTAAATAATTGTTAACGGTTACCCGGGTAAGTTCCATTTCCGATGCCAGTTTGGAAACGTCCAGTTTTGATCCGACTCTCGAAGCAAGAAGAAGAATTAAATCACGTACTTTGGCAATTTCTTTAAAATCGGAAAGGTTTTTAACGTCTCGTTCGAAATACGATTGGAATATATCTGAAAGGTACAATTTTTTTCGTTCCGGATTTTCCTCAACCACAACACCCGGAAATCCACCAAATTCCAGATATTCCCGATAATAAGGAATCAGCTTTTGATAGTTGATTTTGTTTTTTGCTTGTGAAAGCCGTTTTACTCCTTTAAAATTGAGAAACTCGGAATAATTTAAGGGATAAATCTCATATACAATCTTTCGGCCCGCCATGCTTTCGGAAAATAGATTTTTTAAATAAAAACTGCTTGATCCTGTGAGAAAAAACTTGACGTTGTAATGATCGTACAGATATTTTATCGCGGAAGAAACGCCTTGAAGGTTTTGAATTTCATCGAGAAAAAGATAAGCCAATTTTTTATTATTTATTCCAAACGGCAAAAGGTTTTGCCAAATCGCGTCATAATTTTCCTCTTCAAAAATTTTGCGGTGCAGAGGGTTTTCCAAATCAAGCATCACTTTATTTTCCGACGTAACTTTATCAAAAAGATATTTTAAGGCCGTTGTCTTTCCAACACGGCGCATTCCCGTCAAAACGATTATTTCTTTCGTAGTAAGCTCTTTTTCGAGCTTGCTTATTATCGGACGAATAATAGTATTCATATAGTCACTATACAGATACCGGCGGTATTTGTATAGTGGTAACTAAGTAACCCCTCACAGGTTAAGGAAATTACGCACCACCAGGGTTGAACCTTGGACAAGCTTGTCCAAGGTTCAACCCTGATTAACTAATCTATG